>DASPQQ010000301.1:0-8017 GCA_035624885.1 Bryobacteraceae bacterium
AACTCGCGCCGTCCCGAAGTGCCGGGCACGCGCATCGTCTCGGAAGCCGTTCCCTGCCGCAACGTGGTGAAGTCCATCGCCTGCAAGCGCAGGATCACGCTGGTCAACATCCACTCGACCCGCATGCTGATGGCGCACGGCTTTCTGCGCCGCATCTTTGAAGTCTTCGACCGGCTCGAAACCCCGGTCGATATGGTGGCGACGAGCGAAGTCAGCGTTTCGCTCACCATCGACAACACCGCGCGCCTCGATAAAATCTGCGCCGAATTGAGCGAATTCTCCGAAGTCTCGATCGAGCCCGATCAGGCCATCGTCTGCCTCGTCGGCGATAACATCCGTTACACGCCGGGAGTCGCCGAACGGGTTTTCCGTGCGCTGCACGGCATCAATGTGAGAATGATTTCCCAGGGCGCATCGCTGCTGAACCTGAGCACGGTCATCGCCGAAAACGATCTACGGCCCGCCGTCGCGTCACTCCACAAAGAGTTCTTCACCGAACTCGACCCGGAGGTTTTCGAGTGAGAGGAGCGTTTGAATGAACATCGCCATTGTCGGTTACGGCAAAATGGGCCGCATGATCGAGCGCCTCGCCGGAGAGCGCGGCATCGCGGTCGGCCTGAAGCTCGATGAATTCAACAACGCCGGTTTCGCGGGCATCACGGCCGAGAACTTCCGCGGCGTCGATGTCGCCATCGACTTTTCCGTTCCCGCCGCGGTCGTCGGCAACATCGAACGCATCGCGCCTCTGGGCGTCAATATCGTGGTCGGCACCACAGGCTGGCAGAACCAGATGCCGTATGTCAAAGAGCTGGTGGAGAAATACCATATCGGCCTCGTCTGGAGCCCCAATTATTCGGTTGGCGTGAATGCCTTCTTCCGCATCGTCAACGCCGCCGCGAAACTGCTGGCCAACGAAGCGGAATACGAAGCCTGGGCGTGGGAGCTCCATCATTCGGCCAAGAAAGACGCGCCCTCCGGAACGCTGCTGAAGCTGGTGGAAGAGATGAGGTCCGCCGGTTACACGCGCCGCATCGACGTCTCTTCAAACCGCGCCGGCGCGGTCCCCGGCACGCACGAAATCGGCTTCGATTCGGCAGCCGACACCATCACGCTTCGTCACACCGCGCGCAGCCGCGAAGGCTTTGCTTCGGGCGCCCTCAAGGCGGCCCAGTGGATAGCTGGTAAAAAAGGATTTCACGAGTTCGGCGATATTCTGTTCTGAAGTCAGCTTCAGCAGCACAGGAGGTGGTACATGTTCACAGGATGCGGCACAGCCATGGTCACGCCGTTCAAACGCGACGGCAGCCTCGATGAAGCCACGCTGCGCAGTCTGGTGCAGCGCCAGATCGAGCAGGGCATCGATTTCCTCGTCCCCTGCGGCACAACGGGCGAAAACCCCACGCTCAGCTTTGAAGAGCACATCCGCGTGGTAGCCATTACGGTGGAAGAGGCGAAGAAGAAAGTTCCGGTGCTCGCCGGCGCGGGCGGCTACAACACCAGCGAAGTCATCGAACTCGCGGAAGCCTGCCAGAAGGCAGGAGCCGACGGCATTCTTTCCGTCACCCCGTATTACAACAAGCCGACGCAGGAAGGCCTCGTTCAGCACTTCACCGCCATCGCCTCCGCCGTCTCGCTGCCGATCATCGTTTACAGCGTGCAGGGGCGCACGGGATGCAACGTCCTGCCTTCCACTCTCGCTCGCCTTGCGAAGATCCCCAACATCGCCGGTGTGAAGGAAGCCTCGGGCGATATCTCCCAGATCGCGAATGTCATCCACGAAGTGCCGGCAGGCTTCAAGGTTTTCTCGGGCGACGACATCATGGCCATCCCGGTTATTTCGCTCGGCGGCCACGGCGTCATCTCGGTCGTCTCGAATCAGATCCCCAAGGCCATGACGCAGCTCACGCGCTTTGCGCGGCAGGGCGACTACGCAAGCGCCCGCGAAATCCAGCGCTACTTCATGCCGCTGTTCCGCACCAACTTCGTCGAGACCAACCCCATCCCCGTCAAGTGGTCGATGCATCTCATGGGTCTCCTCGAGCCGGTCTATCGCCTGCCGCTCGTCGAGCCTTCCGCCGAAAGCAGGACCAAAATCAGTCAGGCCCTGGAGGACGTACAGATTGCAGCAGTCAATCGAGCAGCTGTTTGACAACAAACCGGAGCAGTATACAGCCGAACATTTTGCCCTGTTCGCGCAGTTCAAGAAAGCGCTGAACGCGGGCGCGATTCGCGCCGCCGAACCCGACGCCTCCCAGCCGAGCGGCTGGCGCGTGAACGGCTGGGTGAAGAAAGGCATCCTGCTCGGCTTCCGCCTCGGCAACATCGTCGACATGTCGATCGACACCACGCGGCAGCCGTTCTTCGACAAGGCGACGTACCCGGTGCGTCCCTTCACCGCGAACGACGGCGTTCGCATCGTGCCGGGGGGCTCGAGCGTGCGCGATGGCTGCTACGTCGGCCGCGGCGTTACCTGCATGCCGCCGATGTACATCAATGCCGGCGCTTATGTCGATGACGGCACGATGGTCGATTCGCACGCGCTCGTCGGCAGCTGCGCGCAGATCGGCAAGAACGTTCATATCTCGGCGGCGTCGCAGATCGGCGGAGTGCTGGAGCCCGTGGGAGCGCTGCCCGTCATCATCGAGGACGGCGTGCTCGTCGGCGGCAACTGCGGCGTCTATGAAGGCACGGTGGTGAAGAAGGGCGCGGTGCTCGGCACCGGCACGATCCTCAATCGCTCCACGCCTGTTTATGATCTCGTCCGCGGCGAAGTCTATCGCGCCACAGACGACCAGCCGCTCGTCATCCCGGCGGACGCGGTCCTCGTCGCCGGTTCGCGTGCGGTAACGAGCGGTCCCGGCAAGGATTGGGGCATCTCCATCTACACGCCCGTCATCGTCAAATACCGCGACGAAAAGACCGGCGCGCGAGTCCAACTCGAAGACCTGTTGCGATGAGACCCGAGCGCGTCACCATGACCGGCCGCTACGTGGACGTCGTGCCACTCGTGGCCGCCAGGCACGCCGACTCCCTCTGGGAAGCCGTGAAGGGCAAGTCCAACGAGGAGCTCTGGCGCTGGATGCCCTACGGTCCGTTCCCCACGCGGGAGAGCTTCGATGTCCACATGGCGAAGCTCGAAGCCTCGGAAGACCCGCTGGTCTTCGCCATCACCGACAAAGCCACCGGCCAGGCCGTCGGAAACGCCACACTCATGCGAATCGATGAGCCGAATCGAGTCATCGAAGTGGGTGGCATCGTGTTCAGCCCGCTTTTGCAGCGCAGGCGCGGCGCGACCGAAGCCATGTACCTGATGGCCAAGTACGTGTTCGAAGAGCTCGGCTACCGCCGTTACGAGTGGAAGTGCAATGCGCTCAACGCGCCTTCGCGCGCGGCCGCTTTGCGGCTTGGCTTCACCTATGAAGGTCTCTTCCGCCAGCACATGATCGTCAAAGGCCAGAACCGCGACACCACCTGGTTCTCCATGCTGGACTCGGAATGGCCGGCGCGCAAAGCCGTCTTCGAGCGCTGGCTCGACCTGGCCAACTTCGACGCAGCAGGACGGCAGATCCGGCCTCTTGAAAGGAACTGATGCGGCTCAGCGTTCTCGACCAGTCGCCCATCCCGGAAGGCACCGCGCCCGGGCAGGCGCTGCGCAACAGCATCGATCTCGCGCAACTGGCCGAGGAACTGGGGTATCACCGCTACTGGGTCGCGGAACATCACGGGACGCTCGGCCTCGCCTGCCACAGCCCCGAAGTACTGATCGGCCCGATCGCCTCCGCCACAACGACCATTCGGGTTGGCAGCGGCGGCGTGATGCTGCCGCATTACAGCCCGTTCAAGGTCGCCGAAAGCTTCAGCATGCTGGCCGGGCTCTATCCCGATCGCATCGATCTCGGTATCGGCCGCGCCGCCGGCACATCGCCCAAGGTCGCGGTTCAGCTCCAGCGCGATCGCCGCATGCCGCCGCCCGACGACTTCCGCCAGCAACTCGACGAACTGCTCGCGCTCTTCTGCAAGTCGCGCTTCACGAGGCCGGACATCTATCTGCTCGGCTCGTCGCATGAGAGCGGAGCGTGGGCGCTTGAACTCGGATTGCCCTACGTCTTCGCCGACTTCATCAACCCGAACGGCGCCGCCTTCGCCATCCCGCATCAGGGCGTCGCGTGCTGGGCCATCTGCGCCGCTACGGACGAGGAAGCCATGCGCCTCTCTTACAGCTTCCGTATGATGATGACGATGTTGTTCCGCGGGCAGTCGATCCCGGTTCCTTCAGTCGAAAAGGCCGAGGCGTTCCTGCGCACGGAGGGCTTCCCGCCCGAAGCCCTGCCAGTCGGGCGGCGTATCATCACCGGCACGCCGAAGCGCGTCAAAGCGGCGATCGAACAGGTCGCCGAAGAATATCAGGCGGACGAGATCCTGCTGGTCAACATCATGCACGATCACGCGGCCCGGCGGCGGTCCTATGAGCTCATCGCGGAGGCCTTCGCATGAGCACCGCGATCAAGATCGAAGAGCAACGGCGCGCCGCTGAAGGCACCGTCTTCACGATCCTCGCGGCCATCAGCGCCGGGCACCTGCTCAACGACATGATCCAGTCGCTGCTGCCGGCGATCTACCCGATTCTCAAGAGCTCGTATCATCTCGACTTCACCAGCATCGGGCTCATCACGCTGACCTACCAGCTCACGGCGTCGCTGCTGCAGCCCGCGATCGGCTACTACACGGACAAGAGCCCGAAGCCCTATTCCCTGCCCGTCGGCATGACCTTCACGCTGCTCGGTCTCGCGCTGATGTCGGTCGCGTCGAGCTTCCCCATCATCCTCATGGCCGCCGCGATGATCGGTATGGGCTCGGCGGTGTTCCATCCCGAGTCTTCGCGCGTGGCGCGCATGGCATCCGGTGGACAGCATGGTCTCGCGCAGTCTCTCTTCCAGCTCGGCGGCAACGCCGGCCAGTCGCTGGGACCTCTGCTCGCCGCGTTCATCGTTCTGCCCGGCGGGCAGCGCAGCATCATGTGGTTCACGCTGGCTGCGCTCACCGGCATGATCCTGCTCGCGCGAGTCAGCGCCTGGTACAAGCAGCGCGAAGCCTTCGCGGGGCCGGTCAAAGCAAAGGCCGTCGTGGGGCATCCCGAGCTCTCGAGCTCTAAGGTCGGCTTCTCGCTCGCCATCCTCATCGCCCTGATGTTCTCGAAGTTCGTCTACCTTGCGAGCATCAACAGCTATTACACGTTCTACCTGATCAACAAGTTCCATCTCAGCGTGAAGAGCGCCGAGATGCACCTGTTCATCTTCCTCGGCGCGGTGGCGGCGGGCACGATCATCGGCGGACCGATCGGCGACAGGTTCGGCCGCAAGTACGTCATCTGGTGCTCAATCCTCGGCGTGCTGCCCTTCAGTCTCGCGCTGCCCCACGCCAACCTGTTCTGGACCAGCATCCTGACCGTATTCATCGGCCTCATCCTTGCGTCGGCCTTCTCGGCCATCGTGGTCTACGCGCAGGAGCTGGTGCCGGGGCGGGTCGGCATGATCTCCGGCATGTTCTTCGGCTTTGCCTTCGGGATGGCCGGACTGGGGGCCGCGCTGCTTGGCCGGCTCGCCGATTCGACCAGTATCTACTACGTCTACCAGGTCTGCGCTTACCTGCCGGCGATCGGGCTACTCACCGGGTTCCTGCCCAACCTCGACCGGCGCCGCATGGCTTAGGTTGCAGGGCAGATCGCGGCCGAGAAATGCGGCGCGGCCCTGCTCGGTCAGCACCCACGGGCGGTTGGTCCAGGGCGGATTGTGGCGGACGTGCTGGTTGTGGCCGCATTCAAGTTCGGCGACCCAGTCGCCGTTTTCATCCTGATGGAAGCCGGTGATCTTCATGGCATCTTCAACGTGCCCACGAGCTGCTCGGCGGAGGTGACGCCGAGTTCGGGGAGCAGGGCCTCGAGTTCTCTCGCGATGCGGACGGGCGCGGTTGGGTCGATGAAGCTGGCCGTGCCGACCTGCACGAGCGAGGCGCCGGCGATGAGGAACTCGGCGACATCTTCGCCTGAGTTGATGCCGCCGATGCCGATGACGGGGAGCTTCACCGTGCGGTACACCTCGTGGACCATGCGCAGCGCGATGGGCTTGATGGCCGGGCCGGAGAGACCGCCGAAGCCGGCGCCGACCCGCGGCTGGCGAGCGCGGGCGTCGATGGCGAGCGAGACGAAGGTGTTGACGAGCGAGATGGCATCGGCTCCGCTCGACTCGGCAACCCTGGCGAAGGGCTGGATCGAGGTGACGTTCGGCGAGAGCTTGACGATTACGGGGCGCTTCGAGATGGTCTTCACCCGCGAGACGAGGTCAGAGAGCGCGGCCTCATCGACGCCGAAGGCGAGACCGCCGTGCTTCGTGTTGGGGCAGGAGACGTTGAGCTCATAGGCGGCGATGCCGTCAGCGTCGTTCAAGACGCGGACAACATCCTCATATTGTTCGGTTTGATACCCGAAGACGTTAACTACTATATTTGTAGAAAAATGATTGAGAAGGGGTAATTTTTCGGCGACGAAGTGGCGGACTCCGATGTTCTGGAGCCCGACCGAGTTGATCATGCCGGCGGTTGCTTCCCAGAGTCTGGGGGCAGGATTTCCCCTAATCGGCTCAATCGAAAGGCCTTTTGTAACGATGCCCCCCAGCGAATTGAGGTCGATTTGTTTTTCGAATTCAATCCCGTATCCGTATGTTCCTGAGGCGGTTAGGACCGGGTTGCGAAAATAAAGCCCGCATAATGTCATGCCCACAGTCATATGCTTTGGTGGTAGACTGTAACACTTACGTGAGAGACAAAAGCATCCTCGGTGTCAGGACGTGGCGGCTTGAGCGCGGCATCACGCTCGAAGCGATTTCCGAAGCCACGAAAATCAGTGTGCGCACACTCGAAGCCATCGAGAAGGGCGACTTCAAGCGGCTGCCTGGCGGCATCTACAACACGAACTACATTCGCCAGTACGCCCACGCCATTGATTTCTCCGAGGCCGAGCTGCTGGCGGCGTATCATGCTTCCTGCCGGGGCGACGCGCCCGCGCTGGTCATGTCGTATTCCTGAGCCGGCCGGAAGAGCAGGTAAACACCTGCAAGAGCCAGAGCCAGCGCAATCCACTGCTCCAGAACCAGCGGGCCTCCGAAAGGATTGGAGGCATCGTGGTCTCTGACGAACTCCACCAGAAAACGAACGATTCCGTATAACAGGGCCCACGCGCCGATGACCTGTCCATCGCGATGCGGGCGCTTCAGCATCCAGATGAGAATGCCGCAGATGAGGAATTCGCTGAAGGCTTCGTATAGCTGGGTGGGGTGAAGCGGGATGTTGAGCGGAACGCCGGTGGTGGCGTCGGTGCGGGTGAAGGTAACGGCCCACGGCAGGCGCGTGGGTTTGCCCCAGCAGCAGCCGGCGGCGAAACAGCCGAGACGGCCGATGCCATGGCCGAGGGCGAGGCCGGGCGCGAAGATGTCGCAGGTCTTGTATAAGGGCAGATTCTGGCGGACGATGTAGAAGCCGGCGAAGATGACGGCGAGGATGAAGCCGCCGTAGAAGATGCCGGCGCTTTTGAGAACGTCGAGCGAGAAGATCTCGCGCGGGTGGGCGCGGTATTCGGGATCGAGCGCGATCATCATCAGCTTGGCGCCGAGCATGCCCATGAGGGCGCAGTAGACGCCGAGATTGACGAGCTTGTCTTTATCGAGCCCGCGCTCCTGACCGAACTTCGAGGCGAGCCACAACGCGGTGATGAAGGCGAGGGCGACAAGCACGCCGTAGGTGGGCAATTCCCAACTTCCGATTTTGAGCAGCCAGGGAAACATGGGTCAGTTCCTTCCGTCCGGGTTCGGGGAAACGCGGCTGAAGAGTCTGTGTGAGAACTCCGGTTCACGGGTATTCGGCTGCGAGCGTGGTCCGGAAAATCCGGTACAGACAACCTTTTTCGCGCCGTCCTGGCTCTCACGCAGAAGTTTTGTAACGCGAAAAAGGAGTCTGTCCCGGTTTT
>DASPQQ010000302.1:0-7344 GCA_035624885.1 Bryobacteraceae bacterium
ATCTTCGGCGCCTGATATGACACATGCCCGATCGTCGTCTGCCGCTTGTGCTCATCCACCATCCGGCCACCCGTCACCAGCACGCCGCCGCCGTCGAGGATGTAATAAATCTCCGTCACCTTCGTGTCGTGGCGGTTCGCATCCCCGGGCTGCGTCTTCGGCCGGAACACGCCGAACACCCCCACCCGGTATCCGCCCACATCCACGGTTTTGATGGCCTTATCGGTCACCGTATCCCGCGGCAGCGATTTCAGAAACGCCTGAATCTCCGCCGCCGTGACGTCGGTGGCGGGCAGGGAATTCTGCGCTCCCATCGGCGCGGCCAGCGCCAACCCCAATATTCCGATCGCGAGCCTCTTCATCCGAGCCTCCCTTGCACCCCGAAAGTATATCCGCTCGGAAACCCGGATTCAGCCGCGCTATTTCTTCTTTTTCCCCGGAAGCGCCGCCCAGTCCGGCCGCGTCTTCCGCCCGGTATCCACCACCACGAGGAACCGCCCGCTCCAGGGCGTCACCGCTCGGTCGCTGCGCAGCACCCAGAACGTTTTTCCTTCGGCCATCGCCTCGTCGTAATCGCCATCGAGGATGCCGTAGTGATCGATGAACGTATTCATCGTCGCCGGAATCCGGATGCAGCCTTTCGATTGCGCCGTCCCGACCCGCTGCTCGAGCAGATCCGGATCGGTCGAATGCATCTGCAGCCGCATGATGCCCTCGCCGCCTTTGCCCCAGCCGCGCGCTTCCTCCTGCCAGCCGAAGTCGTAGACGCGCATGCCTTTCTTTCCATACCCGCGCACGCCGAATTCGTTTTTCGTCCCTTCGGCGCGGAAGTCCAGGTTGTCTGTGGTGTGTTCGAAGACGCCGAGCGGCGTCTGGAAATGTTCGAATCTGCCGGGCAATCCCGTCGACACGGGAGAGGCGCCGATGAAGTGGAACTCCCCATCGGACGACATCCAGTAGATCATCGCCGCCTGCACCATCGCGCTGCGGTCGACGAGAACCACATATTGAGGCGCGGTCAGATTCCGCTCCGCCAGCGCCTGTTTCAGCAGATTGCCGTAATTCTGTCGCTCGGCCTCAGGAACCGTGAGGCGCCGGTTCACCTGCCCGGAAAACCTGGCGGCGAGCGAGGAACCGTCCTCGGCTCCGAAGCCGGCGATCACCGGAGCGAGGAAAGAAATTACCAGTTTCGCGATCACGCTGTGTCGAAGTGCACGTCAGTTTCCACTGCGTAGACGCGGCTTGCGCCGTGTTACCTGCCCGGCAATTCCGCAATCGAGTACTGCACATCCCGGTCGAGCACCAGCTCCATCGTCGTTCCCGCCGGCAGTACGACATCCGGCCCGCGCGTGCTGAACACCCTCGCGAGGCCGCCCAGCGCTCCCGCCGCCGCGCCAATCCCCGCGCCCATCCCCGGATGCCCCGCCGCCACGCCGGCGAGCGCACCCGCGCCGGTTCCGCCGGCCGTCGTTTTCGCCACCGTCTGCGCGTCGCCGCCGATGTGGCTGTCGCCTGAAATACGTCCTTCCGTCTTGTCCAGATTCCCCGCCGTGTCCACGCTCCCGGCCCGCGACCGGAAATCCCGATTGACTCCATTCGGCAGCGTGAGCGATTCGAACCGAATGTTCAGCCCGGCCTTCCCCGCCACCCGCCCGGCGCGCTCCGATTCCGTCACCACGCCCGTCACATAACTCCCCACCGGAATCACCAGTTGCTTGCCCACAAACACCGGCGCCGCCGTCTGCAGATAGACCTTGTCGCCCGCCGCCGATTGCCTCGTATTCAGAGGATTCGTTAGCTTCAGCAGAATCCGCGTCCCGCTGGCCACCACGAACTCCCGCGCAGGCAGAAGCGCCTCGCGCGGCAGAGGCGCGGGCGCAGCGCCGGCGGCCGGCGCGCTCCCATCCTCATAAACCAGCACCGACTCCGCTTCCGCTCCGCGCACCCGGATCGTCCGTTCAATCGTCAGCCGGTGCCCATCCCCCGACCGCGACCACCGGTCATCCTGCACATAATCCGCGGGTCCCGTGACAATCGTGTTCACCAGCAGCGCCGCGCCTTCCCACTTCGTCGCCGAATTCCACGTGTAGTCGCCCACCGGGCTCTTCTCCGATTTTCCGTACTCGAGCGAATAAACCGCGGTCGCGGAAGGCCCGTCCCCGGTGGCGCTCATCGTGACCGTGAGCCAGCCGCCGGCCTGCTCGATCTTCAGCCGCGCAGGCGGCGCAACCGGCATCTGCCGGATCCGGCTTCGCGCCACCTCGAGTGTCCACGTGCCCGAAAAGTCGCCCGGCGCCTGCGCCGCCGCGTTCACGGCAACGAAACAAATCGCGGCAATTTTTCGAAAAATCCGCACGCTTCAGCTTAACCGCGCGGCGTCGGAAGTGCACGCCCTCATAACGGGGCGAGCCGCAACCCCGGAATATCCCGGAAGTCCGCGTTCGCCCCGGTCAACGGCTCCGCGCAGGACGGCAGCCGACTTGCGCGCACCCGCGAGGCAATCGATCCGGAAGGACGTATCGAGAGCAATCACGCTTTCGCTTTCTGCCGCGCAAGACGCCCGCGCGCCGCGCCTGCCGGATTGACCGGATCTCGCGCCGAACGTCGGCAGTGTCCCGGCACGGGCAACTCCGGCAGCAGTTCGTCGAGAACGCGCAGCTTCGCCCGCCGCTCCCGCTCGCTGAGCCTGCCGATCCGCTCGTGGTACTCGCAGATCGCCTCGCGAACAACCTCGCTGCGGGAGAGAGAAAGACGCTCTGCCGCGTCCCGCAGGCTGGCGCGGTCCGGGACTACCTCAGAAGTGCACGCCCAGCATGAGCTCGGCCTGATTCAGATTCGAGATGGCCTGAAACTCCTGCTGTGCCTGGCGGGCGAATCGCAGCTCGCCGCTCAGCCGCACGAACGGGATCTTCACTTCCACCCCGCCGCCCAGCACCACGCTCACACCCGACGTGTGCTGCACCTGCCCGGGCACGGACGCGACCGAAGGCGGCGTCGCCCCGACGGTCGCCAAAATCGCCGACGCCGAGATTCCCGAAAGATGATCGAACGCGATGCCCGCTTCGAGGAACGGCTTCACGACCGGCGTCCGGAAGCGATACCCGAGCAGCAGCGGAAACTGCCATTGCGAAGTCGAGATGCTGCTCGTCAGTCCCTGGCCGCTCGTCTGAAACGAAACCGGCCGGTAAAGCGCATCGAACTCGAACCGCAGGCTCGCCGGCAGATTCACCTGGATCGCCGGCCCCACCACGAAATTCGAACTCTTGTAGAGCGTCGTGTACGTGCCGTTCTGCACGCCCGAAACGGCATCGGTGAACGGCACGCCGCCGAGCACGCCCACCGAAAGAGTCTGCGCGCACGCCATCCCGGCGCAAAGCGCCGCCAGAGCAAAGAGCTTCATGCTCTACTCGACGGTGACGCTCTTTGCGAGGTTGCGCGGCTGATCCACATCGCACCCGCGCCGCACCGCGATGTGATACGCGAGCAACTGCAGCGGCACAATCTCGAGGACCGGCGCCAGCAGATCGGGAGCCGGCGGAATCTCGATCACCTCGTCGGCAACCTTGCGCACTTCCGTATCGCCCTCGGTGACAATCGCCACCACCTTGCCCTCGCGCGCCTTCACTTCCTGGATATTCGAAAGCGTCTTCTCGTAGAGCACCGTGCTCTCGCGGCTCGCCGGGTCGTGCGTCGCCAGCACCACCACCGGCAGATTCTCGTCGATCAGCGCATTCGGCCCGTGCTTCATCTCGCCGGCGGGATAACCCTCCGCGTGGATGTAGGAAATTTCCTTCAGCTTCAGCGCGCCCTCGAGAGCGATCGGGAAATGAATCCCGCGCCCGAGGTACAGGAAATCGGTCGCGCGGAACAGCTTCCGTCCCAGATCTTCATACTGCTGATCGTGCGCCAGAATCGCCTCGAGCTTGCCCGGCAGCCGCACCAGCTCGTGCACGAACGCGCGCGATTCCTCTTCGCCGATGATCTTCCGCATCTGCCCGAGATAAAGCGCCAGAATCGCCAGCGCCGTCAACTGGCACGTAAACGCCTTCGTCGACGCCACGCCGATCTCCGGTCCCGCATGCGTGTAGATGGAACCCGAAGCCTCGCGCGTGATCATCGACCCGACCACGTTGCAGATCGCCAGCGTCTTCGAGCCCTTCTGCTTCGCTTCTCTCTGCGCCGCGAGCGTATCCGCGGTCTCGCCCGATTGCGAGATCACCACCGTCAGCACATCCGGGCCGAGAATCGGATCGCGATAACGGAACTCGCTGCCGTAATCCACTTCCACCGGAATGCGCGCCAGCTTCTCGAACAGGAACTTCCCCGCCAGCCCCGCATGCCAGCTCGTGCCGCACGCGATGATCTTCACCGACGTGAAGCTCTGAAACTCCTTCGGCGTGATGTCCATCTCGTCGAGGAACACGCGCCCCGTTTCCTGCCCCACGCGTCCCAGCATCGTATCCCGCACGGCGCGCGGCTGCTCGAAAATTTCCTTGAGCATGAAGTGCTTGTAGCCGCCCTTTTCCGCCATGATCGGGTCCCACAGCACGTGCTGCACCTGGCGCCGGATCGAACGGCCTTCGAAATCGCAGAGCTGCACGCCCTCGTTCGTCAGCACCGCCATATCGCCGTCCGCCAGGAAAAACATGTCGCGCGTGTGGCTCAGAATCGCCGGCACATCGGACGCAACGAAGTACTCGCCCTTGCCGAGGCCGATGACCACCGGCGGACCGAGTCGCGCCGCCACAATCTTGTTCGGATCCCTGCGCGAAAGCACCGCCAGCGCGAATACTCCGCCCAGCTGCCGCACCGCGCAGCGCACCGCCTCTTCGAGATTCCCGTTGTAATACTTCTCGACCAGATGCGCGATCACTTCCGTATCGGTCTCGGTCTTGAATGCGTGGCCTTCGTTCTCGAGGTGCTCCTTGAGCGTCAGGTAATTTTCGACGATGCCGTTGTGCACCACGACGATGTCGCCCGTGCAGTCGCGATGCGGATGCGCGTTCTCTTCGGTCGGGCGCCCGTGCGTGGCCCAGCGCGTGTGGCCGATCCCATAGTTGCCGTCCACCGGATCGAGCCGCATGACGTCTTCGAGGTTGCGCAGCTTCCCCGACGCGCGCCGCACTCCGAGCGTCTGGTCGTCGCAGTAAACCGCCAGCCCCGCCGAATCGTACCCGCGGTATTCGAGCCGCTTCAGCCCGTCAAGAATGATCGGGACCGCGCGCTGCGCGCCCACGTAACCGACGATGCCGCACATTATCCGATTATCTCAATCCGGTAATCTTCAATCACCGGATTGCTGAGCACGTCGCGCGAGATCGCCTCCAGATCCTCGCCCGGCTGCATGGTGATCTCGAAGAACTTCCCCTGCCGGACATCCTCGATGCCCTTGTGCCCCAGCCCCTGGAGCGCGGTCCTGATCGTCTGACCCTGCGGATCGAGAACGGACGGTTTGAACGTGACGTAAACGCGAGCTTTCAAGTCAGAACTCTCCAAATAAATTTTGCTGCCGCGAAGCAGCGTTGGTGCTCTTGCGCCGCGGCGGCTGAGGAGGCGTGAACTTCCGCATCATCGCGACCATCTCCACATGCCGGTTATGGATTTCGAGAAGCAGGGTACACTTCTCGCACCCGCCGCGAATCGCGCCGGGGCCGTCAATGTAGGGATCGAATCGGGGATGCCGCGGACACTTCCCCCGCCAGCGCACGCTGCCAATCTTCAGCACTCGTAATCAGGTTATCAGGGGACGCGGCTTAAAGCCGCACGAAATCAGGGCCAATCTTCCCTTCGCCTCTTTAGGATGCGTTCAATCGTTCCGTATAGCGCGCCTTCAATGTGCTCGGCCCTCTCGTGTTCGATGTCTTGAGATTCTCCGAGCTTGCTGGCCCACCTCCCAGACTTCAGCTGGCGCGCGGCGTGCTTGATTCGACCGTCTCTCGCGTAGATGACGACCTTCTCGTAGCCGGGTTCAAATTCCCCGCTATCACAAGCTGAGTATCCACGCGCCTCAAATATGCTCACGAGGACGTCAACTGAATCGGATAAGGGAAAGCCGAGAGGCCAGTAAGCGCCATCTCCCCTTCGCGGCCACCACCAGTTCTGCATGTCTTCGAAAGCGAAGGCAATACAGTTGTATGTGTCCGTAACAGGGCTTTCCTCAGAATAAGCCGTCCCAGCGAGGAGTGGAAACGCGGCCTCCATTTCCTTGAGGGATGCCACCTATTCAAGCAGTCCCTTCTGCCTGCCCCACTCTAGCCAAGCATCACGGGCTTGATTGACATTCGCTCCCTCCGGCACGGGATCAGCCCCTGTCATAAAGCGCAGCGCCCAGAACCAGTGCCCTCTGTGCTGCTTTAAGGATTCGAGCACCAGAGGAACCGCGGCCATGCCCAACGTCATGATCGTCTGATAAGCCGGGTGCAACACCTTCTCTTCTAAAGACGACGAGAACTGCGTATCCCTTCTCCACCAAGCCGCCAGATCCTCAAACCTCCGCCGTAGCAGTTCCGTTGATGGATGCCTGGCGATTGGCTCACGTAGCCCATCGTGCGCTGGGGTGGCCCAATGGCAGCGCACATACGGATGATGAGTGGTCACAATCGCGGCACCTAACCCAATGTCGTGCAAGCCACGGAGATAAAGAATCTTTGCCTTTGGGGCACGCCAGTTCGAGGTCGAAACGCCCCTATCGAAGACACAACCCCGCCAAGCCCGGGTGTCGGAACCAAAATTAAAGGAATCCTCATGGTTGAGGTTCCATTCCGACGTATCTAAACAATGCTCAACAGGCATGATTTACTCGGATAGCTTGTCCAAACCCCACTCCTTGACGAGCGCGGAGAGAGTCTCTGCTTTTTCGTGGGCTCTAACTAGGACCGAAAAGAGATTCGCAACGTCATCTGCGTCCATCGCAACGTATAGTTCGGTGTGTTTGCCGCAGTGGTGATATTCCAGCTTCAAAGTATGAGTTAGAACCACCCCGGCTGGCGCTGACTTTATATCCGTATCGAAGACAGGCCGGAGGTCCGTCACGATTCGCGCGTCGCAGAAGGTGTTTTCATGTTCATACTGAAGATCCTTTGCCTTAGATATCATGGACAGCGGTCTGACATCCAAGAGCTTCCTGAAAGCTGCTTCCAGCCTCTCGATACACGCAGTTTCGCCGAATCGAGGGTCTGCAGGGGTCGCTTTGCGAATGGCTTCGATGATAGAGGGGACGAACTCCTCTAAAGGGATGTCCATCCCCGTCCTGACGGAATAGAGGGAAGCAAGTGCATCGACAACCTCTCTTGCTTCCGACACCGAGAGGGACGGGACTGCCGTTCTCACAAGGCGAAGCATCTC
>DASPQQ010000303.1:0-18808 GCA_035624885.1 Bryobacteraceae bacterium
CGCAAGGCGCGCCGTCAGCTGAAATCCGTACGATTTCATCCTCGCGTCCGTGATCTGCACCTGAATCGTCATCGTCTGCCCGGGCACGTAAGTATTGGATCCGCCGGGCAGCACAATCTTCACCCCGCCCGGCGTATAGGAATTCGGCGTACCCACGTGGCACGAGCCGCCCACCGCACAACTCGGCTGATCTCCCGGCGCTCCCGTATAGCCCGGATCCGGCCCGTATTCATACGCCTGCGCCGCCGCGCACAAAAGCACAATCGAAAAAAACTGCCGCACTGCCTTATCGAAAAACTTCATCTATGCCCTCAACCCGTTCTGACGCCCGAACTCTCGCGGCGGAACACCTCGTTCTGTTGCCTCACAACGAAGTGGCCGCCAGAGCCTTCTTCGTTACGGTGGTCAGCGGCACTCCGTGTAATTCCGGCGGTTCGAACCATCGTCCGCCTGCGCGTTCCCCGCTCGCGGCGGCCCACACCGTCACGCGAAAACGATCGTTCACAATCCGGTGACGAAACTCGAACACTTTCCTGCCGCGAAAACGCACCATGGTTTTTTTCTCCGGCAGCTCCCAGAACCCGGCCAAACGTTTCTCCGAGGCGCCGCGCTCGACCAGCAGCACCCGGCCGTCGCGGCGCACCAGCGCGAGATCGAGCGGCACGTCGCGCGCCGCCTGTTTCTTCAGCTTCACCGGCAGCGTGTGCGCGGTTCCGGCCGCGCGCGCCGCGCAAAACGCCGCCACCGGGCAGGCCGCGCAATCCGGATTCACCGGCCTGCACACCGTGGCGCCGAGTTCCATCATGGCCTGATTGAAATCGCCGGGGCGGCGCGGGTCGAGGAGTTCCTGCGCGAATGCGGTGAAGCGCCGCTTCGTGGCGGGATGCGAAATCTCCGCCGCGTCGTTCGCGAGCCGGCTCACCACGCGCATCACGTTGCCATCGACAGCCGCATGCGGCAGGCCGAGCGCGATGCTGGCAATCGCGGCCGCTGTATAAGGGCCGGCGCCCGGCAGGGCGAGCACCTCCTCGTACGTGGCCGGAACACGCGATGCCGCGATCTGCCGCGCGGCCCGCTGCAGGTTGCGCGCGCGGCTGTAATAGCCGAGCCCGCTCCACGCCGCGAGCACCTCGGCTTCCTCCGCCGCGGCCAGATGCTCGACAGAGGGGAAGCGCGCGAGAAAGCGCCGGTAGTAACCGACGACGGCTTCGACGCGCGTCTGCTGCAGCATGATCTCCGAGATCCAGACGCGGTAAAAATCGTTCGAAGCGCGCCAGGGCAGGTCGCGCCGCGAGCGGCCGTACCAGCCCGAAAGCGCCTTGCGGAAAACCCGGACGTTCAGGACGCCAGCACCTGCACGAACTCGGCGATCACGCGGAACTGGTCCGCCTCGAGATCGAAGGCCTCGAACTCCCTGTTGAGCGGCTCGAGCCGGATCTTCTCCGTGCGTTCGGCCGATTCGTCGCGCCCGGCATGCCGGGCGTAACGCTTCACCGTGTAGCGCCCGGCGAAATCGGTCTCGTCGAATTTTTCGACGAGCACGAGGCGGCCCTGGCGCGAACCGGTGACGGGCGCGCGGAAGATGCAGAGGCTGCCGTCGGGAATGCGCGGCTCCATCGACCGCCCCACCACCTTCGCCACAAACATGCCTTCGGAAAGACGCAGACGTTCGGGCGCCCGCACCCAGCCTTCCTGCCCGCTCTCCATGGCTTCGCCGATCTTCGTGGCCGCGGCGCGCAGGCTGTAGAGCGGCAGATGCGTCACGAACGGAATCACCGGAGCCGCGCCGCGGCCCAGCACATGCTCGTCGAACAGCCGGTCGACCACCGCGTCCGCCGTGCCCGTGTACGGCAGAACGGTCCGTTCGCCGATGCGGAAGAAGTGCGAGGCGCTGTCTTCGAAGAATTCCACCAGCGCGCGCCCGCCCATTTCGCGGCCCTTCTGCGCGAGGTCCTCCGCCAGCGCGGCGAGGATATCGGCTTCCGGTTCTTCCAGTGCGCCGAAGCAATCCGCATCGCGCAGCCGGAAGGTCAGACGGTCGTCCGCCTCGTCGAAGAAGAGAATCCCGAACGGCAGGGGAAGTTCGCCCGGCCGCGCGATTTCGACGAGGGACCAGCAGCCGGAGCGCTTCGATGCCTTGTCCCGCCCGATCGGTATGACGGCGGCAGGCATGGCCTATCGCGCGCCGGGAACGCCGAACGGATAGTAGCCGCTGCGCGCGCGCACCTGCACGTTGGGCAGATCCACCACCACGCGAATCCTGCGGAACTGCCGCGCTTCGGTCTTCTCCGCCACGTCCGGCGTATAGCGGATCACGTACTGCGTCGTGATCTCGCCCGAAAGGTTGGCCACCGACTGGAAGATGGCGCTCGAAATCTCGGCCGTGTAGCCGCCCGTCCCCACCGACAGCGCGTAGTTGCCGAAGTCGGAAGGAGTCTCGAGGTATCCGGAAACGTCCTTGTAGACGGCATTGAGCGGCGTCTCCACCTTGCCGCCCGTCTGCGAAGTGATCTGGACCAGGTTGTCCTCGCCCTCGCCGTGCATCCCGAACGCCACCGTGCTCATGGCGTAAACCGTCACCAGATTGCGCTGCGCGATTTCCGTCACCTCTTCGAGGTTCTTTTTGCTGGCCGTATCGTGCCCGTCGCCGATCACCACCAGCACACGGCGCGGTTCATAAGGCTCGCCCTGAATGGTCTTGCGGCTGGTGCAGGCCATGTAGATCGCGTCGTAGAGCGCCGAGCCGCCGGCCGGCCTGATCTTCCGCATCTTCTCGACCATCTTTTCCGAATCGCTGCTGGTATCGGCCACCAGTTCCGGTTCGTTCCCGTAGGTGATCAGATAGCCGCTGTAGCGCTTGTCGCCCGGCAGCAGATTCAGCATCAGCTCGCTCGCCGCTTCCCGGTACTTGTCCCAGTGGATCTTCATCCCGTTGCTGGTGTCGATCAGGAAGCCGATGACGATGGGCTGCGACTGTTCGTGGCTGAAGAAGTCGATCTTCTGTTCCTTGTTTTCGTCGAAGATTTTGAAATCGTTCTTCGTGAGGTTGGAGACGAAACGCCCCTTGTCGTCCGTCACCGTCACCGGCACGATGACTTCGTTGACCGAGACGCTGATGGGCGCCTGGGCCTTCACCACCGGAATCACCACGGCGGCGGCCGCGAGCAGGCTCAGACCCAGGACAACAGCGGCGGACGGGCGGAAAAAGGATCGCGCGGCGGACAGCCTCATAACACTCCCGAAACCTCCTATTCTACGCCCTCCCCGGGCGGCGCCGGAATATCCCGGTTCCTGACCCGTGCACTAAGCCCCCTGTAGTATGCTGGAAAAGAGCCCGCATATAAACTACGCGTGTGTCAATCTTCGCCATTGAGGTACCTCTAGAAATGTCCGGCAAATTGAAGTCCCTTGTTTTCTCAGGGTTTGCGTTTCTTCTGCTATCGCTCCCCGCCTTCGCCCAGATGACGACTGTCGAAGGAGAAGTGAAAGGAGCCGACGGCAAACCGGTCGCGGGCGCGACGGTCCAGTTCGACCGCACCGATATCAAAGGCCAGTACAAGGTCAAGACCGACAAGAAAGGCAAGTACGGCCACTACGGCCTGCCCCTCGGCAAGTACGACATCACGGTGCTGGTCGACAACAAGCCGGTCGCGCAGCAAAAGGCCGTCCAGACCAAATACGCCGGCATCGGGCCGATCGATTTCGACCTTGCCAGGTCGGCCCCGGGAGAAGAAGCCGAGGCGCCGGATAAGGCCATGAGCCAGGGCGAGAAAGCCAGCCGCGACAAGGCCAGCAAGGAACGCGAAGCGCAGCTCGCCAAGAACAAGGAACTGAACGACACGTTCAACGCCGGCAAGGCCGCGCTCGAGGCCAAACAGTACGATCAGGCGATCGAACAGTTCACCAAAGCCTCCACGATCGACGAAAAGCAGGTGGTGGTGTGGAGCGGTCTGGCCGATGCCTACGTCGGCGCCGCCGGCCAGAAATCGGGCGCCGATGCCTCGGCACTCTACGACAAAGGCTTCGATGCCTACAAGAAGGCCATCGAACTCAAGCCGGATGACGCGGCTTACTACAACAACTACGCCATCGCCCTGGCCAAGGACAAGAAGCTGGATGAAGCCAAGGCCAACCTCGACAAGGCCGCGCAGCTCGATCCGGCCGGCGCCGGCAAGTACTTCTACAACATGGGCGCTCTGCTCGTGAACGGCGGCCAGAATGAAGCCGCCGGCGAAGAGTTCAAGAAGGCCATCACGGCCGATCCCAACTACGCCGACGCGCAGTATCAGTACGGCGTCTATCTGGCTTCGAAGGCCCAGACCGATCCGACCGGCAAGGTCATCGCCGCGCCCGGCACCATCGAAGCCCTGCAGAAGTACATCGACCTCAAGGGACCGGCCTGCGCCAGCGCCACCGCAAGCTCCGCGCCTCCGGGATGCGAGAACGTGGCCGCTGCCAAAGGCATGATTGAATCGTTCGGCGGCACCATCAGCACCTCGTACAGCAACCCGGCCGCCGCCGCGGCGCAGAAGAAGGGCAAGAAGTAGTTCCGGACGGTGATTCCAGGCGGGGCGCCGCTTCTTTTCCGTAAAAGGGCGCGCCCCGTTTTTTATGTTTGCACTCATTGAACGGCTGATCTTCCTGCTCTTCCTGGTTTCGGTCATCCGTTCCGCCCTGCAGTTCGTCTTCCGCATGTGGCGCGGCTCGCACGCTCCGACCGCCGGCGCCCGCCCCGCCTCCCCGCCCCGCCAGACTCCCGCCGCTTCCACGGTTCTTCACCAGGATCCGGTCTGCGGCACCTACGTCGCGGCCGATACTTCACTCAAGCGCATCGTCGGCGGCAAAGTCGTGCATTTCTGCTCGGCCGAATGCCGCGACCGTTATAACGGCTGAGGCCGCGCGCCCTCCCCGATCCGTCATGAGCGCACTCCGATCCGGGGCTCGAGTCGCGGTCAGGATCCTCTTCGGCGCGGCCATCGTGGCCTGGATGGTCCACAGCGGGAAGCTCGATCTCGCGCGCGTGCGCTCGAGCCTCGCCCACTGGCCCCTGATGCTCGCCATCCTCGGTCTCGGCTACGCGCAGGTGGCCATCGCGACCGGCCGCTGGAATCTGCTGCTCGGCGCGCAGCAGATCCGTCTGCCGTACTCCCGCGCCTGGGGGCTGGTGATGATCGGGATGGTATTCAACGTGGTCATTCCCGGCGCCGTGGGCGGCGATCTCGTGAAGGGCTATTACATCGCGCAGGCCGCCGGTCCCCGCGCCACGCACGCCGCCACCTCGGTGGTGATGGACCGGGTCGCCGGACTCGTCGGCCTCCTCCTGCTCGGCGCCCTGCTGGTCGCGATCAGATGGCGGGAGGTCATGCATGCCGCGGCGATGCACCGCCTCGCGCTGATCACGGTGATCGGCGCTCCTGCCGGTCTCGCCGTCCTGTACGCCATCGTGTTCGCCGGCGCCCGGCTGGCGGACGTCCGCGCCATGCCCGGTTTCGCGCGTAACATTTTTCATGCTCTGGCCGATTTCCGCGTTCCCGGCTCCGTGATTCCGGCCGCGCTGCTGCTCAGCATGGCCAATCAGGCCGCCGGGTTCGCCATGTACTGGCTGGCGCTGCGCAGCACGGGCGCCGCGTCCATTCCGCTCGGCCCCTTCTTCCTCGCCGTCCCCCTCGGCTTCATCGTGAATGCTCTTCCGCTCTCTCCCGGAGGCATCGGGGTCGGGCAGGCCGGCTTCTTCGGACTGTTCCATATGGTGGCGCCGGCGCTCGCCGCGCAGGCATCCGACGCCATGACGGTGTATCAGGTGATGTACTTCCTCGTGTGCGGCTCGGGCCTCTTCTGGTATGTCTCTTACCGCAAGCCTGCCCTGCGCGAGGACAATGCTACACTCCCCTCTGTTTGAGAAATCCGCAAATTGAGGAGCTGTTTTCCGGCCTCGCGCGCAACGCGGCTTTCCAGTCGCTGGCCGCGAAAGCAGCCGTGGTTCCCGGCGAACGCCTGTTCCGCCTTTCCGGCCTGACTCTCACCGCCCGCGCCATCTACGCCGTTCTGCTGCACGCGGCCACGCGCCGCCCCCAGATCTTCATCGTGGACGGCAACAGGCAGGCCGAAGCGCTCTATCCTCTGCTGCGCACCTTCGCCGAACTCATCGAGCCCGGCCACGCGCCGCTGCTGCTTCCGGCGCTCGACGTTCTGCCCGGCCAGGCCATGTCGCCGCACGCCGAAATTCTCGCCGCGCGCGCCGCGGCGCTGTGCCAGCTGGCGAGCGGCTTCAACGGCATCGTGGTGCTTCCCGTGGCTGCGGCTCTCGCCCGCATGGAAGCCCCGGCTTATTACCGCCAGCTCGCGCAGGTGCTGCACGTGAAGGACGAAGTGCCGCTCGACGATCTCGCGCTCCACCTCGAAAGCGTGGGCTACGAGAAGACCGACCCGGTGGAAATGGCCGGCCAGTATTCCATCCGCGGCGGCATTCTCGACGTCTTCCCGCCCGAGCAGGAACAGCCGGTGCGCGTCGAATTCTTCGGCGATGAGATCGAATCCATCCGCCGCTTCGACGCCTCGACGCAGCGCTCCATCCACAAGCTCAACGAATGCCAGCTCGAGCCCCTGACGGAATTCCAGAAATCGAGACCCGTGCTTGCCGCGCTCGCCGATTATCTGCGCGAGCGCGGCATCCGCAGCCGCGAGCTTCCGGTGAACGGCGAGCCGTTCGCCGGCTGGGAACAGCTGCTGCCGGCGGTGCGCCCGCCCGGCGCCACCATCCTCGACTTCTTCGAGGATCCGCTGCTCGTCATCGACGAGCCGGAGATGACGGCATCGGCCGCCGCGCGCCTGTGGACGCGCCTGCGCGATACCGCGGCCGCCTCCGGGCTCGAACCCGAAGCCGCCATGCTCGACTGGGATCGCTTCCTCGAACGGGCGCGCCCGCACAGCGCGCTCGAATTGCGCCAGCTCGATCTGGACGTCACGGCGCAGGACCATACCTTCCACATCTCCTCGCGTCCCTCCATGGCGTTTCACGGCAACCTGCAGGTCGCGATCCGTGAAGCCAGGACGCTCGTCGAATCCGGATACCGGCTGGCTTTCTTCGCTCCCACCGCGGGAGAAGTGGAACGGCTCGCCGATGTCTTCGCGGAATACTCCGTCCCGTGGCAGATCGATCTCGGCGGCGAGCCGGTCCCCGAGCATCTGCGGCAGCGCGCCCAGGCCGGGCACGCGGGCGTCTCGCTGATTCGCGGCGATGTGGCGGGCGGCGTGGTCTTTCAGGACGCCCGCGTCGCCGTCTTCGGCGCCGAGGATCTGTTCGACAGCTCGGAAAGCGTGGCCCGCCCGGGCAAATCGCACCTCGGCACTTTCTCGGCCGATCAGTTCGATCTCAAGCCGGGCGACTACGTGGTCCACGTGGAACACGGCATCGGCCAGTTTCTCGGGCTCCGCGAGATCACGCAGGGCGACGCCAGAGGCGACTACATGCTGGTCGAATACGCCGGCGGCAACAAGCTCTACGTGCCGCTCACCCGCATGGATCTCATCCAGCGCTTCCGCGGGGAAGGCGAAGCCAAACCGGTTCTCGACCGCATGGGCGGCGCCACCTGGGCGCGCACGCGCACCCGCATCAAAGCCAGGATGCGCGACATGGCGGAAGAGCTGCTGAAGCTCTACGCGCAGCGACGCATGGCCAAGGGCTTTTCTTTTTCGCCCGACAGCAACTGGCAGCGCGAGTTCGAAGACGCCTTCGAATTCCGCGAGACGAAAGACCAGAAGTCCGCCATCGCGGATATCAAACGCGACATGGAGAGCCCCCAGCCGATGGACCGCCTGCTCTGCGGCGACGTGGGTTACGGCAAGACCGAAGTCGTGATGCGCGCGGCCTTCAAGGCCATGGGCGACGGCAAACAGGTCGCGGTACTCGCCCCGACGACGGTCCTCTGCTTCCAGCATTTCCAGACCTTCAAAAAGCGCTTCCAGCCTTTCCCCGTGCGCATCGAGATGCTGAGCCGCTTCCGCACCGCGAAGGAGATCAAGGCCACGCTGGCCGATATCGCGGAAGGCAAGGTGGATCTCGTGGTGGGCACGCACCGCCTGCTTTCGAAGGATGTCGCCTGGAAAGACCTCGGCCTGATGATCATCGATGAAGAGCAGCGCTTCGGCGTGCGGCACAAGGAGCGGCTCAAGGAAATCTCGAAGGGCATCGATGCCATCTCGATGTCGGCCACGCCCATCCCGCGCACGCTCCACATGTCCCTGCTCGGCCTGCGCGACATGTCGGTGATCGAAACGCCGCCCAAGGACCGGCTCGCCATCCACACCGTGGTGGCGCCGTTTTCTCCGGACATCATCAGATCGGCCATCGAGCTCGAGATCGCGCGCGGCGGCCAGGTTTATTTCGTGCACAACCGCATCGATTCCATCTGGCACCGCGCGGCCATGATCCAGGAAATGCTGCCCGGCGTGCGCATCGGCGTGGGCCACGGCCAGATGGCGGAAGCGGAGCTCGAGAAGGTCATGCTGCAGTTCATGCGGCACGAGTTCGACGTTTTCGTTTCGACCACCATCGTCGAAAACGGCCTCGATATCCCGCTCGCCAACACCATGATCATCGAGCGCGCCGAGCACTACGGGCTTTCCGAGCTCTACCAGCTGCGCGGACGCGTGGGCCGGTCGAACCGCCGGGCTTACTGCTATCTCTTCGTCGATCCCGATTCCGAGCTGACCGAGGTCGCGCGCAAGCGCCTCGCCGCGCTCAAGGAATTCAGCGATCTCGGGGCCGGCTTCAAGATCGCCGCGCTCGATCTCGAACTGCGCGGCGCGGGCAACCTGCTCGGCGGCGAGCAGCACGGCCACATCAACGCCGTCGGCTTCGACATGTATGTCCGGATGCTGGAGGACACGGTGCGCGAGCTGCGCGGCGAGGATGTCCGGCCGGAGATTCACTCCTCGCTCAATCTCGGGCTCGATCTGCGCATCCCGGCCGATTACATCGCGGACGAGAACCAGCGCCTGCGCGCCTACAAGCGCATCGCGCAGGCGAGCGACCCCAAGGAACGCGAACGCGTGCAGCTCGAACTCGAAGACCGCTACGGCCCGGTGCCGGACGATATCCGCCAGCTCCTGCGCTATTCCGGCATCAAGGCCGCTGCGGAAAAGCTCGGCATCGAGGCCATCGACCGGCGCGTCTCGGTCCTCAACGTGAAGTTCCACGAGGAAACGAAGGTGGATGGCGCGAAGCTGATGGCTCTGGTCAGCGGCTCGCACGGCGCGCAGTTCACGCCGGCCGGAGTTCTGCGGCTGCCGCTCGACAATGCCGTCAGTCCGGCGGCGGTGCTCGAGTTCATCGAGACGCGTCTGCTCCAGCCGTTGAGCTGAAATCCTGCAGGGTTTTTTCGAGGATCGCGACCGCGCGCTCGTGGATGCGCCGGTACATGACGGACCACCGTAATGCGCGCGATTCCGCTGGTCAGCCCGGCGGGATTCGTGCCCGTGGCGACAAAGCCGAAGTAGAGGGTGCCGTAGTGGATGTAGAGCGGTCCGGTGCCGCCGTTCGGCGGCGACAGATCCACCGGCGCCGACCAGTGTATGTGAGAGAGCGGCTGCGACACGACGGTCGACTGCGCGTCACGCGCATACCCGGCCCAGGGTGCCGGTTGCCCCGATAGCAATCCGGGACCGTCTGCCGTGAACAGAACGGCAACCCAGCATCTCATTCTGCGCTCCTCCGGAGTGAGAGAATACCTGGAAAGTCCAGCAGTTCAGCCCCGAACCGGCTTCAGCCGCGGCGCTGCTTCAATATCGAAACGTATTGCTTCGCGGCCTGCGTGATCGGCGCCGGATTGCGCTTCTCGACGGCAATGGGCAGAACCAGTTCCGCGCCGATGCCGAGCGCCGCCGCGCCCGCGTCGAGAAAGGCGGCCGCCGTCGCGAGGTTCACGCCGCCGGTCGGAATCATGGGGATGCGCGGCATGGCCGATTTCAGCGACTTGATGTAACCGGGCCCGCCGACCTTGCCGCAGGGGAAGACGTTGACGAAGTCCGCTCCGGCCCGGTAGGCGGAGAGCACTTCGGTGGGCGTGAGAACTCCGGCGATGATCGGCACTCCGGCTTCACGCGCCAGACTGATGGTGTCGCGGTCGAAGGCCGGAGTGGTGAGAAACTGCGCCCCGGCATCGAGACAGACCCTCGCTTCCTTCAGATCGAGAACGTTCCCGCCGCCGATCAGGAGTTCGCCGGCCATGGTCCGCTTGAGTTCCTGGATGGTCTCGACCGCGCATGGCGCGGCGAGAGTCACCTCAACCACCGGGATGCCTCCCTCGAGGACCGCTTTCCCCGCCGCAACCGCAAAATCGGTGCATGTGGCGCGAATCACCGGAACGATTCCCACGTCGCCGATTCGCTGCCGCACCTCGTCTTTCGTCATTTGCCCTCCCGTTACGGCATGTCCTTCCGCGCAACTCTGCCGCCCGACCACAAGTCTATGCGAAGTCAGCGGCGATTGTTGAGCAGCCAGAGGATGAGGGAGAGAAGGACGCTGATGAGGATGGAAGTGGCCAGCGGGAAATAGAACGTGGTGTGCTTGCCGCGGAACACGAAGTCACCGGGCAGACGCGGCAGGAAGCTGATGATCGCGCCCACCACGATCAGCACCAGGCCCAGGCCGATGAGCATTCTGCCGAATCCCATCATATTGATAAAAAGCGAGTTAACATCAAATCCGGTTCGTTTCGCACGTCAGCTCGCCCGCTTGTGGTGGAGCAGCATGTCGACGGCATGCTCCATCGAACCTGCTTCGATGATCTCACCCGAATTCACGAAGAAAATCTGGTCCACGTTGTCGATCGTGTTGAGGCGGTGCGCGATGATCACTTTGGTGGTCGAAGCGGGAAGCTTCGCGAGGATCTCTTCGAGAAGCTGCTCGGTCACGGTATCGATGTTGGCCGTGGCCTCGTCGAGGATCAGCAGATCCGGCCGGCGCAGGGTGGCGCGCATGAAGGCGATGAGCTGCTTTTGCCCGAGGCTGATGCTGTTGCCGCTCGCCGCGACTTTGGTCTCGAGGCCTTCGGGAAACCGTTCGAGCAGCGTCGAGAGATTGGCTTCGGCCAGCACCGAGGCGAGCTGCTCGCTCGAGCAGCTGGCGTACTCGTCGTTGCCGTAGACGATGTTTTCACGCACCGTGCCGGTGAACAGGAACGGGTCCTGCAGGATGAAGCCCACGCGCTGCGTCCGTTCGGCGTGCGGATAGGAACGGATGTCGCGGCCGTGCAGCAATACGCGGCCTTCGGTCGGATCGTAGAGCCGGGCCATCAGGCTGGCAGTGGTGGTTTTGCCGCCGCCAGTGGGGCCCACCAGCGCGTAGGCTTTGCCGCGCTCCAGCTCGAAGCTGATGTTGTGCAGAACTTCCTTGCCGTCCGGATAGCGGAAGTGAACTTGGTGGAAAGAGAGCACCGATTCGGACGCCGGTTCAGCCGCGGGCAGCACCGGCATGTCGGATTCGAGAGCGAGAACTTCGGAAATGCGTTCGAGCGCGGCGAGGCCCATCTGGAAGGAAGACCAGACGGTGGCCAGTTGCCGCATCGGCTGGTAGAAGCTGTTGACGTAGAGCAGGAAGCCGATCAGCAGGCCGAGCGTGATCTGGCCCGCCTCGATCAGGTAAATGCCATAGGCGATCACGGCGAGCTGCGCCAGCGTGCCGGCGAGGCTGTAAAGCGGGATGAAGAGATTGTTGGCGATGCCGGCGGCGGTCGAGGCCGCGTAGTTGACGTCATTCGCGGCCTGGAACTTGCGCCGGAAATAGTCGAGACGATTGAAGGCCACGATGACCTTGAAGTTGTTGAGGCTCTCCTGAATCTCCGAACTCATGCCGCCGAGCCCCTGCAGGCTTTTCAGGTTCCGGTTCTTGACCCACGTGCCGGTGGTCCGCGTGACGAGCAGCGCGGCGGCTGCCGGCAGAAGAGCCGCCGAGCCGAGCCGGATATTCAGGACGAGCAGGAAGATTCCGGCGCCCGCCATCATGAACACGCTGCCCACGAACTGCATGAGCGCCTGGGCGATGAACTGGTTCAGCTTGTCGGTGTCGTTGTTGAGCCGCGAGATCAGGTCGCCGGCCTTGTTCTGGTTGAAGAAGGCGACCGGCAGTTCCTGGAGTCTGGTGAACAGCGAGTTGCGCAGACGGAAGAGAAGCCGGCGGCCCGCGCTGCCCATGGTGCGCACCTGGATGTAGCTCGCCACCACGCCCGCCACATAGACGCCGAGAAGCAGGAGCGAAGAGAGGACGAGGCCATGCTGATCCCGGCGGGCGATGTAATTGTCCACGGTGTGGCCGATGATCACCGGCGCTATCAGGGTGGCGAAGGAACTGCAGAGAATGGCGATGAGCGAGATGGCGACGGCGCCGCCTTCGCCCTTCATCAGCGGCACGAAGCGCTTCACGCCCGCGCGCAGCGGGACCGGCGCGCCGGGCCTTCCGCCCTTGCTAAGCGTGTAATTCATAGGTGCTCGTGCTCCGCTGCGAATCCCAGATCTGGACGTACTCGGGCGAGGTTTCCATCAGCTCGGCATGAGTGCCGGTGGCGAGGACTTCGCCTTCCATGAGAAGGACGATCTGGTCGAAGTGCTCGACCGAGGATATTTTCTGCGTGACCGAGATCAGCGTGATGCCGGGATAGAGTTCGCGCACGTTGCGCAGGATCTTCTGCTCGGTGTTCGAATCCACGCGGGCGGTGAAATCGTCGAGCAGGAGAACCTTCGGGTTGAGCGCGAGCGCGCGCGCCAGCATGACGCGCTGCTTCTGGCCGCCCGAAAGGCTCGCGCCGCGCTCGGAGACCACGGTGTCGAGGCCCTCGGGCAGCGTGGCGATGAAGTCCTCGAGTTCGGCGGCGCGAATGGCCCTTTCGAGGCTGGCTTCATCGCAGCTGCTGCTGAACGCGATGTTCTCGCGCAGGGTGAGGTTGAAGAGAACGCTGTCCTGAAAGACGAATCCGACCTGGCGGTGCAGCGCGTCGGCGTCCCACGCTTCGAGCGGCTCACCGTCATAGCGGATGGCGCCGGCTGTCGGTTTAAGCAGGCCGATCAGCAGATAGAGCAACTGCGTTTTGCCGGCGGCGGTGGGCCCGATGATCGCCGTGTTGCTGCCCGCGGGCGCGGCGAAGGAAACATCCTTGAGGACCTTCTTTTCGCCGTACGCGAGCGTGACGTTGTCGACCGCGATGTCCCCCTTGAGTTCGGTCAGGGTGCCGGTTTTCGGCTCTTCCTTCGCAGCCAGGATCATGCCGAGCCGCGCATAGGAAGCGCTCGACTGCGCGATCACGTTGCTCATGAAACCGAGGACCATCAGCGGGAAGATGAGGATCGAGAGATAAGAATTGAAGGCCGTGAAATCGCCGAGGCTCATGCTGCCGGCGATCACGAAGTGACCGCCCAGCAGAAGAATCGTGAAGGTCGCGAGATTCGCGGCCAGCGTGATGATGGGGATGAGACCGGCGAAAAGGCGCAGGATGCTCAGGCCGATACCGAGCGACTGCGTATTGGCGGCGCTGAATTTTTCAAACTCGATGTGCTGCGACGAAAGAATGCGGATGAGCGCGGAGCCGAGAATGCTCTCGTTGATGACGCGGTTCAGCCAGTCGATGGTCTCCTGGCCTTTGCGGAACAGCTTGCGCACTTTCGAGAGAGCCAGCGAGAGCGTGATGCCGATCACCGGAATGATGGCGAGAATGCAGAGTCCCAGCCGCCAGTTGATGGAAAGCAGCAGAGCGCTCGCGCCGAGGATGACGAACACCGACGAGATGATGGACGCGACCGCCTGCGAGACGAAGAGCTTGACCGCGTCCACGTCCGAGGTCAGGTTGGTGAGCAGTTTCGCCGGGCTGACCCGCTCGACGAACTCGTAGGTCTGAACCGAGATTTTGCCGGCCAGACGGGAACGCAGGTCCTTTGCGACTTTTTCCGAGGCGTACGTCTGGGCGATGCTCTGGCCGTAAGTGAAGAGGAAGATCAGGATCGCCACGGCGGCAAACTGCAGGACGACGGGTCCGAGAGCGAAACCGGGTTTGCCGAAAGTGTCGATGGCGTGAGAGATCAGACGCGGGACGGCGAGAGTCAGGCTGTTGGCAATGATGGTCATGGCCAGCAGCAGCGCAATCAGGCCGGAATATGGCTTCAATAGCCCGAGCAGACCGGCTGCCCCAGGTGGTTTGGCTCCGCGAGGACTCATTTGTGGGGGTAATTCTGATTGTAGAGAATAAAGATACGTTTATGAAAGCCGCCGCGTTCATTCTGCTGGCCGCCGCACCTTTGGCTGCGGCCTCGTTTCCTCCGCTCGAGGTATGGAAAGCGGCGGTGATGGCAGGCGACGCCACGGCGCTCGCAAAGCTTTACAGCACCAATCCGGAAGCCTTCGCGCAGTTCACCAACACGCGCGTGGCGCTGAAGGATGAATGGGCGTTCTGGGCTTCCATGAAGCGCAACGGCCTGACCGAGTTCAATCCCCGGGTGCTCGAGGTGTCGAATGTCAATGGAAATACGCGGCTGGTGCTGCGGATTTCCGCGGCTTCCGGCAACCTGCATCTCTACGCCGGCGTGCAACAGGTGTGGGCGCAGCAGCCGGGCGGGTGGAAGATCGTCGCGTCCTCGCGCGGCAACTTCGAGGTGGAAGCGGTGCGGCGGCTGCCGCAGCCCGCGGTGCCGAACACGAATCTGTATTCCGATCCGAAGGAAGCGGAGAAGGAACTGAAGGAGGGTCTCGCGCGCGCGGCGCGGGAGCACAAGCGCGTGATCGTGGTCTTCGGCGGCAACTGGTGCTATGACTGCCACGTACTCGATACCACGTTCCATTCAAAGGATTTCGCGCCGCTCGTCGACGCCAGCTTCGTGGTGGTTCATATCAATATCGGGGACGAAGGGAAGGACAACACGGAACTGGCGAAGCGGCTCGGCGTGGCGCTCGACAAGGGCGTTCCGAGCCTTGGGGTGCTCGAAGCCGACGGGCGGGTGGTTTACGCGCAGAAGAACGGCGAGTTCGAGTCCACCATAAAAACAGGCCCGGACGATGTCCGGGCCTTTCTCGAGAAGTGGAAGAAGAAGAGCTGAACTGATCTGATCAGAAACCGGACGTGCGCTGCGTGCGCTTGTCCGCGGGAATCATCAGATCCCTTGCCGTCTTGTTGAGCGGCACCGCGACATCGAAGAAGCCGAACATCATTTCTTCCCAGGTCTGTTCGCCGTAGTGGACATCCTTGGTCGGATCCGGGTTCCACTTGTTGTTGGCCGAATTGTCATAGTGCGCGGTGCACTCGATCAGGGAGCCCTTGGGCAGAACCTTCGGTTTGGCGAGATCGTAGGAGAGCTGCCAGTTGAAGTCGTAGTTGGGCACGTCGAGCAGCGTTTCCTTCTCGCCGCTCGGGTAGGTGACGCGGTATTCGAAGCTCTTGCCGCGGAAGTGCATGTGCGGCAGCATGTTGAGGAGCGTGGCGTCATCCTGCAGCTTCAGCTTCGAATCGACCTGATAGTTCGGGTTGCCGGCCGGGATTACGAAATCCTGGGTGGTCGCGGCAAGCGTGAGGACGCGTTCCACCGGCTTGTAGTTGGCGAAGACGAGACCGAGTTCGGAGACGTCCGACGCCGGTTTGCCGTTGGCCGTGTAATGGATCTGGAACACGATATCCGATCCGGCCGGAACGAGTTTCACCTGGCCGGGCTTCAGGATGTTCGGAAGCGTGCCGGGCGCGTAGCCGGCGATCATGTCGCCGAAGTCGCCGGCGGCCATATCCGGACCGCCCTGACCGCCGCGGCGGTTGGCCAGTTCGGGATGTTCCTTCATCTGCTCGCGGATGCGGGCTTCGGCCGCGGCGCGAAGACCCTTTTCCGAGAATGCCGTATTGGTGGGAGCGCCCTTCAGGAACGTGCTGCCGGGTTCGCGCACGAAGGCGAGAATGTGATGGACAACGCCGGGAGCGCTGGGCCGCGCTTCGGCCATCGCAACATATTTATCTTCGGTGAATCCGGTGGGGACGATGACGTACTGATAATCGACCGTGCCGGATGCCGGGATCTCGATCGCCTGCGGGATTTTGATCACCGCGTCGGGCTTGCCGATGCGCCATCCCTCGACCCAGGTCAGAGGCGCGGGGGCGTCCGCGGGATTGCCCGCCGGGGCGCCCGCATCGGCCCAGTTCACCAGCGTGGCGATGGTGTCGGCCGAAAGCGTCGGGTCATTGCCGAACTTGCCCACATGCGGGTCGGCAAACCATGGCGGCATCTTCTTCGTCGCAACCGCGGTCTTGATGGCCTTCGCCCAGGGGCGAGTGCTGTCGTAGCTGAGGAAGGACATCGGCGCGGCTTCGCCGGGCCGGTGGCAGGTCTGGCAGTTCTTCTGCAGGACCGGCAGGACGTCCTTATAAAAAGTGGGCGATTCCGGCGCGGCACTGGCAATGGAAGCGGCGGCCAGAGCGACGGAGCCCGTTAAAAAGAAAGGCAAACGCATGAATGGACCTCCCCGGGAATTCTCGATCTCTTCCTATGATACGGCAGTTCCCCGGGCCCGGTTCGCGGAACTTTACACTGTTACGTAAATTTTTGCGACCGGAGATCGTCAAAACGTGAAGGCGTCATTTCTTTTCGCCGGATTTGTCCACGTCAAAGCGGACTTCAAGGTATGTGACGGAACCGTTCACTTCCTTGTACCAGTGCGGAGTCCCGGCCGGGATCACGAGGACGTCGCCTTTTGAAACGTGATGTACCACGCCGTTTTCTATATTTGTAGGAGCCCCGGCAGGGCGAAGCAGCGTGCCCCCGGTGATCACGGTAGCCGAGCCATCAATAATGTAGTGGACTTCGGTGCCTTTGGCGGGGCCGGTGGCATGCGCCATGGCCACGCCGGGCTTGTTCCGGTAGACGACGTTGATGCGATAGGCCGATTCGTTGGCGATGGGGGACGAAGCCTGATCCGTGGCTTTGGGAATGGCGGCTTTGAGGACATCCATCAGTTCGGCGGCGCTCTTGTAGGTTGCGGGCGCGCTCTGCGCGAAAACAGGAATGGCGGCAACGAGGAATGTCAGGGCGAGCTTCATGAGCGTGAGTCTATCGCAAAATTACTTGATCTCAACCGCAATGCGGTCGGCGGGGGTGTCGCCGGCGTTTTCTTCCGTGTGGGTGCCGGGCGGAGACATGCGGATGTCGCCCGCTTTCATGTTGCCCTGATCGTTGATGTAGAGGACCACGCGGTTGAGCTGGTGCTCATGGAGCGGGCTTTTTTCGTGCGGGCCGAACTGAATGCGCAGCACGCGCACCTGGGGATTTTCGAATTCGACTTTATAGTGCGCCGCGTCGACCACGGTTGGATCGAGCTTCGTTTCGGGCGGACGCGGACCGCCCGCGGCTCCGGTCTTGAGCTGGATTTCGACGATGCGCAGCGGATGGCCGGATTTGTTCTCGATGACGTAGGGCTGGCCGGCGCTGCTCCAGCGCACGTCGTTGGCCTGCACGTTGTAATCCTCGAGGCGGCCATCGGCGCTCGAGAGCTCGAAGTGCGCTTCGTCGAGATAGATGAGGACGCGGTTCATCGGGTGCTGGCGCGGGGCTTCGGTTTCAAAAGGCAGTTCGGTGTCGACGAGGACGCGAACCTGCGGCGTGTCGAGCCTGAGTTCGTCAGCCGGATTGGGAATCATCGGGCCGCGGCGGGGCGTTTGCGCGCTAAGGGCGAGAGCGAAGAGCAGGGCGAGAGCTGGCTTCATTGAAGACAATGGTATACGGTTTGGGATCAGCCACGATTGCGGTGCTGGCGGAGAAGCCGTCGGTAGCCCGGGATATCGCGAAAGTTCTTGGCGCGGCGGAGCGGGGCGAAGGATATCTGCATGGAAACGGCTATGTGGTGACCTGGGCGATCGGGCATCTGGCCGCGCTCGCGCAGCCGCACGAGATCCGGCCGGAATGGAAGGCGTGGCGGCGCGATCTGCTGCCGATGCTGCCCGAATCGTGGCCGCTGGTCGTTTACGAAAAGACCAGAGATCAGTTTGAGACGGTGCGCCGGATCCTGGGTTCGCCGCGCGTCGGGCGCGTGATCTGCGCAACGGACGCGGGGCGCGAAGGCGAGCTGATCTTCCGCTATATATATGAAGCGGCCGGGTGCGGGAAGCCGGTGAGCCGGCTGTGGATTTCGTCGCTCACGCCGGAGGCGATTCGCAGGGGATTCGATTCCATACGGCCGGCGAGCGAATTCGACCGGCTGGCCGATGCGGCGAAAGGGCGGAGCCGCGCCGACTGGCTGGTGGGGATGAACCTGTCCCGGGCCTACACGCTCGCTTACGGCGATGAGCTGAGCGTGGGCCGCGTGCAGACGCCGACGCTCGCCATGGTGGTGGAGCGTGAACTGGCGATCCGGAGTTTCGTGCCGGAGGATTACATCGAGGTGGAGGCGACGTTCCGGTCGGCGCCCGGCGAATACAAGGGGACGTGGCAGGGTGAGAAGTCGTCGCGACTGAATCCGGATGGCGTCGAAGCGGCGGCGATCGTGGAACGGGCGCGGCGCGGGAAGGCGGCGATCGAATCGGTGAAGGCCGAGACGCAGAAGATGCCTCCTCCGGCGCTTTACGATCTGACGGAATTGCAGCGGCACGCCAACCGTTTGTTCGGGTTCAGCGCGCAGAAGACGCTCGACATCGCGCAGGCGCTTTACGAGAAGCACAAGCTGATCAGCTATCCGCGGACCGACAGCCGCCATCTTTCGCGGGATGTGGCCGAAACGCTGCCGCAGATCGTCAGGGCGATTCGAGAACCTTATCGTGAACATCTCGCGCCGGGCACGGGAGAGCGGCCGCTCGGC
>DASPQQ010000304.1:0-8477 GCA_035624885.1 Bryobacteraceae bacterium
AGGCCGAGGGCGGGGAGATCCTCGAGCAGTGCGACAACGGACAGCAGCTCCAGGACGGGCGTCATGCTCACTTCATTATCACAAAACAAGTGGTCAGCCGCGGAGTCTTGTCGCCTGCCGGGATCAGCCACGCGCTTCGGATTGGGGAGCTGAAGCCGTTGTATTCGAGGACGGAGTCAATGGTGTAACGGACGCCAAACTCGTCCATCGCGCCGGGTGTCGCCTCGGCGCCGGCGGCTGCATGGAGCAGGTGGGCGCGCAACAAGACCGCATCGGCGCGAGTGAGGCCGAGGGCGGCGGCGAATACCCTCGCTTTGTGCCTGCCGCGGGGGTGCAGGGGGTTGAGGCAGTAGTCACGGATCTTTGCGATATCGACGATCGCCCGAGAGCCGTTCGGCAGCTTCATCGGTTTGATGGTTGATGGGTACCTGAATTTTACTTCGGGGCCTGTGGGGCGAAGCCTCTTTGGCTCGCGAGTTGCAGCATTTCAGGCTGCATGAAGACGGAGATTCTGGCTGCGCTGGGGGAGGCGGAGCTGGGCCGCGCCGCGCAGGTGAATGCAGCGCTCGGGGCGAATGACCGCATCAAGTATTGCCTTGCGCTGCTGCAGATGGCGGCGGCTCAGGCAGATCACCCGGAACAGACTTCTTCGACCCTGCGGGCGGAGCGGCTGGCCTGCGGGGTGGACGATGCGTCGCTGGACGATCTTGTCCCGGCGGCGCGGCGCGAGGGCGATTCCTACAGAATGCCCGGTTGCGCCAAACTGCTGAGGCGAGTGGCGCAGGAACTGCGGGCGATGGCGGCTCCGGTAACGGAAGATTCATTTGCCGGGCGGCTCGAGGCGGTGCTGCCGGGGCTGGAGATGGCCGATGAAGATCTGATCGAAGCCTCGCGCCTTCAGGCGATTACACGCGCCGGAACGGCGCGCGAGGACAGCCTGCATCAGCTCGTGATGGATCTGCACAAGCGGCTGAATACGATGCAGGCGGAGCTGGCGGAGGAGCGGATCGACGGCGCCGCGGTGTATCGGATCGAGGCGCGCGACCGGCCTCTGATTGCGGCGTTCATGGCGGGCGTGAACCGCACGGCCCCGCTCAAGTTCAGTCATCCGGGACTCGATACCACGGCAACGCGCGCGGGCAGGACGCTTGTCATCCAGAACGATATCGGGACTACCGGCGCGCATGTGATCGTGATTCATGTCGATGGCCTGAGCGCGCGCGTGACTTACACGGACGTGCACGCGGAGCGGGCGCAGTTCTTTCGCGATCTGCTCGGGAAGTACGAAGTGGAGTGGACGAGCGGGAGCGCGGGCCGGCTGGGCGAAGAGAGCTTCACGATGCAGACGGGAAGCTATCGGGCGAAGAATCGCGCCGAGCTCGAAGAGTATCTCAAGTTTCTCGGATCGCGGATCGTGTTTCTGATCGACTGGAACCGCGCGCGCAAGCAGTTGCGCGGGTTTCTGCGCGCCGAGGACCGCGCGGCGGTGCTGCGCTGGGCGGCGGACGCGGAAGTGGGACATCGCGGATTTCTGGAACTCGGCGGCGCGAGCGCAATCAATCGCGCCATCGAGAAAATTCCGGGCTCGGCGATGCATTTCGGCGACCGGCTGTGCGACGTGCTGGGCAATGAAGCGACGGTGGCGTTTGTCGAGTTTGTGTTCCGCGCGGCGACGCAGGGGTTGCGGCAGCATCAATCGTCGGGGTTGATTCATGACCGGATCTCGGCGGAACTGCAGGCGCATTTCGCGAGCGAGGGACAGCGTCTGCTGCAGCTCGCCGGGGAACACGCGGGGCTGATTTTCGAGCTGGCGTCGCAGGTGCGCGAAGGGCTGCGGGAGGTCGGCGGGCCGGGTGCCGCGGCGATCTTTCAGTCCGTGGCGAAGCGGGCGCGGGGCTTTGAACATGATGCGGATGAACTGGTGAGCGCGGCGCGCGAAGCGGTCAGGAAACGGCCGCAGTATGCGCCGCTGTTCAAGGTGACGGAGACGGCGGATGATGCGGCGGATGAACTGGAGGAGGTCGCGTTCCTGCTGGGGCTGCTGCGCGCGACCGAGCCGGGCGGCGAGACGCTGGATGCGCTGGCGGCGCTGAGCGCGCTGCTGATGGAGGCGGCCGGGGAGTGGGTCAAAGCACTGGGGCACGCGGTGCACATCCGCAGTTCCGGGCGGCAGGACGACGCGGACGATTTTCTGCGGGCGATCGACCGGCTGCTGGCGCTCGAACATGAAGCGGACGATGCCGAGCGCGCGCTGACCTACGCGGCGGTGCAGAAGGCGAAGGATTTCCGGCAGCTGCATCTGTATTCGGAGATCGGCGGGAGTCTCGAAGCGGCATCGGATTCGCTGAAGGGCGCGGCGCTGGTGGCGCGGGATCATCTGTTCGCGAGCATGCTGGGAGCGTGAGCGATGACGACCTGGGAGCGTGAGCGATGACAGCGACACCAAAGAATCTGTTTGAGATTGCGCAGGGGCCACTGCCCGAGACATCGCTGGAGCAGGTGGGGAACAAGGCATGGAATCTGATGCGCATGGCCGCGGCGGGATTACCCGTGCCCGCGGCATTTGTGCTGCCGACGGCCTGGTGCAGGCGTGCGGGCGCGGAGACCGAGCTGCCCGGCGCGCTGGCGGACGGGATGGCGCGGCTTGAAGCGCGCACCGGCCTCGGATTCGGAGCGGCGCGCAAGCCGCTGCTGGTTTCGGTGCGTTCGGGGAGTGCGGCGTCGATGCCGGGAATGATGGAAACGGTCCTCGATGTGGGGCTGAATCCGGACGCGGTGGACGGGTTGATCCGGATGACGGGGAATCCGCGGCTCGGGTGGGATTGTTACCGGCGCCTGATTCAGGGTTATGCGGAGGTGGTGCAGGGGCTGCCGGCGGAGACGTTCGATGAACTGGTGACGCAGGCGATTGCGCGGGATGAAGTGGAGAGCGAGCGCGATCTCGACTTCCGCTCGCTGCGGCAGCTCACGCGCGACATGACGGCACGCTTTCACGAACTCACGGGCGAAGCGTTTCCGGTGGATCCGATGGAGCAGCTCGAGAAGGCCGCGGCCGCGGTGTTCCGGTCGTGGGATGCGCCGAAGGCGGCGGCGTACCGGCGGCTGAACAAAATCGACGATGCGGCAGGGACGGCGGTGACGGTGGAGCGCATGGTATTCGGAAACGCGGGTGGAAATTCGGGTTCGGGAGTGGGGTTCACGCGCAATCCGGCCACGGGCGAGCATGAGCTCTATCTGGATTTTCGATTCAACGGGCAGGGTGAGGACGTGGTGGCGGGCCGGCGGAGGACGAGCGATCACGAGCGGCTGCGGCGCATCCTGCCGGAGATCTGGCGGCAGATTGAAGCGATGAGCGGGACGCTCGAAAACCTGTTCGGCGATGCGCAGGATTTCGAGTTCACGGTGGAGGATGGGGCGCTCTGGCTGCTGCAGGCGCGCAGTGCGAAGCGAACGCCGTGGGCCGCGGTAAAGATCGCGGTGGATCTGGTGGAAGAAGGTCTGATTGAGCCGAAGGCGGCGCTGCGGCGGCTCGAGGGGATCGATCTGCGGCGCGTGGCGCGGACGCGGTTTGAGGTGAATGGCGCTCAGCCACTGGCCCGGGCGCAGGCGGCTTCGATCGGTGTGGCAAGCGGGCCCATCGCTCTCGATGCGGCCGGCGCGATGCGGCTCGAGAATCCGATTCTGGTGCGGCGCGATATGGCGACGGCGGATATCGAAGGGATTGCGAGGGCGGTGGGCGTGCTCACGGCGACCGGGAGCCGGACTTCCCATGCGGCCGTGGTGGCGCGGCAGCTGGGGAAGGTCTGCGTGGTGGGGTGCGCGGATCTCGAAGTGGATCCGGTGCGCGCGGCGTGCCGGATCCATGGAAAATCGCTCGTTGAGGGCGACGTGATTTCGCTCGACGGCAATGACGGTTGTATTTACGCGGGCAAGCTGGAGATGGTGACGGAGCGGCCGGAACGTGAACTGGCGTCGATTGCGCAGTGGAAGAGCGGGCGAGCGCCGCGGCTGGCCGGCACTAATGCATCTATAACGAATCCCTGACGTCCCGCGTCTCATCCATGAATCTGGCATGGCCGAGTGCGATACTCGGCCATGGTTCCGGCTGAAACGCGCACATGTGGATTGTTCGATTAGCTCTCCGGCGGCCTTACACGTTTGTCGTGATGGCCGTCCTGATTGCAGTGCTGGGCGGCATCTCGATTCTGTCGATGCAGAAGGATATTTTCCCCTACATCGACATTCCGGTTGTCACGGTGGTCTGGACGTATACCGGCATTTCGCCGACGGATATGGCGAACCGGATCATTACGATCTCGGAACGCGCCATGACGACGACGGTGAACGACATCGAGCACATGGAATCGTCGTCGTACAACGGCGTGGCGGTGATCAAGGTATTTTTCCGGCCCAATGTGCGGATCGACCTCGCGATTTCGCAGGTGACCGCCATCAACCAGACGATTCTGAGAGTGCTGCCGCCGAATATTTACCCGCCGGCGGTGGGCAAGTATGACGCGTCGAGCGTGCCGATCCTGCAGCTCGGTGTTTCGGGCAAGACGCTGAGCGAAGCGGAACTGTTCGACCTCGGGCAGAACTTCATCCGCACGCAGCTGGCGACCATCGAAGGCGCGACGATTCCGCTGCCTTATGGCGGCAAGCAGCGCCAGATCATGGTGGACATCGATCCGGAGCAGCTCTACGCCAAGCAGCTTTCGGCGACGGATATTTCGAATGCGCTGAATGCACAGAATCTGATTCTGCCGGCGGGCACGGCGAAGATCGGGACGCGCGATTATTTCGTGCAGCTCAACAGCAGCCCGGCCAGTGTGCAGGCGATGAACGACATGCCGGTGAAGACCGTGAACGGCGCGGTGGTGTTCATGCGCGACGTGGCCCAGATACATGACGGATTCGCGGTGCAGACGAATATCGTGCGCGAGAACGGGCGCCGGTCGACGCTGCTGACGGTGCTCAAGAACGGGCAGGCTTCGACGCTCGATATCGTCAACGAGGTGAAAGAGGCGCTGCCGCACGTGATGGCGTCGATGCCGGCGGGGCTCGAGATCAGGCCGCTGTTCGATCAGAGCGTGTTTGTGCGCGCCGCGATGTCGGGTGTGGTGCGCGAGGCGGCGATTGCGGCGGGGCTTACGGCGCTGATGATTCTGCTGTTTCTCGGAAGCTGGAGAAGCACGCTGATCGTCTGCATGTCGATTCCCCTTTCGATTCTGACTTCCGTGGTGATTCTGGGCGCGATGGGCCACACCCTGAACGTGATGACGCTGGGCGGGCTGGCGCTGGCAGTCGGCATTCTCGTGGACGATGCGACGGTCGAAATCGAGAACGTGCATCGCAACATGGGGATGGCGAAGCCGCTGACGAAGGCGATTCTCGACGGCGCGCACCAGATCGCAGTGCCCGCGTTTGTTTCGACGACGGCGATCTGCATCGTGTTCGTGCCGGTGCTGCTGCTGACGGGACCGGCGAAGTTTCTGTTTACGCCGCTGGCGCTGGCGGTGGTGTTCGCGATGATGATGTCGTACTTCCTTTCGCGCACATTGATCCCGACCATGGTGCATTACATGTTGGGGCCGGAGGTGGAAGTTTACGCGGGCGGCGAGGAAGGCCTCGTGCACGCGAAGGGGCCGATCTGGGCGCTGCACCACGTGTTCAATCACTGGTTCGAAAAGATGCGGGCGGCGTACCACCGGGCGCTGGGGTGGTGCCTGTATCACCGGGCACGGGTCTCGATCGTGTACGGCCTGCTGGTGCTCGGATCGCTGGTGGCGCTGCTGCCGGTGGTGGGGCGGGATTTCTTCCCGTATATCGATTCCGGGCAGATCCGCCTGCATGTGCGGGCGCCGGAGGGGACGCGCATCGAAGAGACGGAGCGGGTCTTCGGCGCGGTGGAACAGGCGGTGCGGGAGAACCTGGCGCCGGGCGAACTGGATGAGATTGTCGACAACATCGGGCTGCCGAATGTGGTGAATTTCGCGTTCGGCGATTCGGCGACGATCGGCGAATCGGATGGCGACATCCTGATTGCGCTCAAGGAAGGGCATCACCGGCCGACGGAACTGGTGCAGAGGCAATTGCGGAAGAAACTGCATGAGCGGTTTCCGGACGAGGTGTTTTTCTTCGAGGCCGCCAACATCACGAACCAGATTCTGAATTTCGGGATTCCTTCGCCCATCGATATTCAGGTGGTGGGGCGCAACGTGACCGGCAATTTCAAGATCGCGCAGGATCTGGCGCGGAAGATCGCGGGCGTGCCGGGCGCGGTGGATGTGCATATTCATCAGGAAGTGAATACGCCGGCCATCGATCTGACGGTGGACCGGAGCAAAGCCGGACAGGCGGGGCTGACGCAGCGTGACGTGGCCAACAGTGTTCTGATTTCGCTGAGCTCGAGCGGGCAGACGGCGCCGAACCAGTGGCTGAATCCGCTCAACGGCGTGAACTACAACGTGGCGGTGCAGACGCCACAGTACAAGGTGGATTCGCTCGATGCCATCCGGCGCACGCCGATTACGGGCGCGGCCGGCGGCAATACGCAACTGCTCGACAACGTGCTTTCCGACGTAAAGCGCGATGTGACGACGACGATCATCAGCCATTACAACGTGCAGCCGGTGTATGACGTGATGGCGAATACGGATCAGCGCGATCTGGGCGGCGTGGCGGCGGACGTGCAGAAGATTCTCGACGAGACGCAGAAGCATCTGCCGCCGGCGACCACCATCTCGGTGCGCGGGCAGGTGGATACGATGCAGACCTCGTTCCGGCGGCTGGGGTTCGGCATGCTGTTCGCGATTCTCCTTGTCTATCTGCTGATGGTGGTGAATTTCCAGAGCTGGCTCGATCCGTTCATCATCCTGACGGCGCTGCCGGGAGCGTTTGCGGGGATTCTGTGGATGCTCTATGCGACGCAGACGACGCTGAACGTGCCGTCGCTGATGGGTTCGATCATGGCAGTGGGGGTGGCGACGGCGAACAGTATTCTGCTGGTGACGTTCGCCAACGACGAGCGCGCGTTCGGGAAGAATGAACTGGAGGCGGCGCTTTCGGCGGGCGAGACGCGCATCCGGCCGGTGCTGATGACGGCGCTGGCGATGATTATCGGGATGCTGCCGATGTCGCTCGGGATGGGCGAAGGCGGGGAGCAGAATGCGCCGCTCGGACGCGCGGTGATCGGCGGGCTGGTGTTTGCCACGTTCAGTACGCTGTTCTTTGTGCCGATCGTGTACAGCTTCCTCCGGAAGAAGCCGCCGGTGGATCAGGCGAAGGTGATTGAAGAGGAAGCGCAGCAGGGATCATGACGACGACGAATCCGCATCATATTTCTCCATGGAAGGTGGTGCTGTTCTGCATTGCGGGCGCGCTGGTGGTGTTCGCGATTGGCCTCGCCGGGTATCTGCCGCGGCATGAGCGGGAGACGGCGGCGGTGGAGGCCGCGGCGGAGCAGCGCGCCGGGATTCCGACGGTGACCGTAGTGAAAGTGGTGCGGGCTCCCGAGAACGTGGAGCTGTCGCTGCCGGGAAGTATTTCGGCCGTGGCGGAAGCTTCCATCTACGCGCGGGCGGCCGGCTATGTGGCGAAGCGGCTGGTGGATATCGGGGACCGGGTGCAGGCGGGCCAGGAGATGGCGGAGCTGGATACGCCGGATCTGGATCAGCAGGTGGCACAGCTGCAGGCGGCGCTGGCGCAGGCGAAACAGCAACTGACGCAGGCGCAGGCATCGCTCGCGCAGGCTGAAGCGCAGCGCGATCTGGCGAAGGTGACGTTCGAGCGCTACGACAACCTCCTGAAGAAGGGCGCGGTGGCGCGGCAGGATACGGATACGCAGGAATCGGCATACAAGACGTCGGCGGCGCTGGTTGACGCGCAGCAGGCGAATATCCGGGCGGCGCAGGAGAATGTGCGGCAGGCGCAGGCCAGTCTGGACCGGATGGTGACCCTGCAGGATTACAAGCACGTGAAGGCGCCGGTGACCGGGGTGGTGACGGCGCGTAACATTGATACGGGATATCTCATCTCTACTACAGGCGCGGGGCAGGGTATCACCCCTCTGGACATGCCGGGTGCGCCGAATCCGGCGGGAGGGAATGAAATGTTCCGCGTGGCGCAGATCGGGACGCTGCGGATTCTGGTCAGCGTGCCGCAGGCCAGCGCGCCCGGCATTCGAGCGGGAATGCCGGCGCGAGTGGTGGTGAATGAGTTTCCGGGGAGGAATTTCGCGGGGAAGGTGACGCGGACGGCCGGGTCGCTCGATCCGAATTCCCGGACGCTGCTGACGCAGATCGACGTACCGAACGAAGACCGGAAACTGTTGCCCGGAATGTACGCAACCGTGTATCTGCAGATCCACCGGGACGCGCCGCCGCTGCTGGTGCCGGGAGATTCGCTCATCGCCGGGCCCGGCGGGATGCAGGTGGGTATCCTTTTAGAAGTGCCTGAGAAACAGGGAGTCGGGAAAG
>DASPQQ010000305.1:0-16986 GCA_035624885.1 Bryobacteraceae bacterium
GCGTATTTCGCAACGTTGGTCCAGCCGAATTCGACGGGTTCGATTTCATCCTGCAGATCGCGCCGGATGTAGAGGACGCCGCAGCCTTCGGGACCGAGGAGCCATTTGTGTCCGTCGGCGGCGAGGATGTCGATATCGGCGCGGTGGACATCGATCGGGAATGCGCCGAGGCCCTGGATTGCGTCCACGAGAAACAGGCAGCCGTGGCTGGCGCAGATCTCGCCGATCTTTTCCAGATCCGCGCGATAGCCGCTCAGATACTGCACGCAGCTGATGGCGAGCAGGCGCGCGCCCCTGCAGGCGTGATCGATGCGATCGAGATCGTCGAAGACCGAGAGCCAGCGAACCTCGACGCCGCGCGCTTCGAGGCGTTTCCATGGATAGAAATTCGCCGGGAATTCTTCTTCGAAGGCCACCACGATGTCGCCGGGCTTCCAGTGGATTCCCATGGCAACCGTGGCGATCCCTTCGGATGTGTTCTTGACGATGGCGATTTCTTCGGGCGTCGAGTTGATCAGCCGCGCGGTTGCGTTGCGCAGGCCGGCGTACGTCGACATCCAGCGGTCATAGTGGAAACTGCCGAAATCGAGGGCATCCTGCGCCAGCCACTGCATGGCTTCGGCGGCGCGCCGGCTCAGCGGCGCAACGGCCGCGTGATTCAGATAAACGAGATTTTTCGTGACCGGAAACTGGTCGCGATGGATTTGCCAGAGTGCGTTCAATTGACTCCACCCATGAGGTTCTTCATCGGCTTCAGGATGACGAGCAGCAGCAGACCGAACAGGCCCGCGAAGACCGCGACCCATCCGAACAGCTGCGGCAGCGGGAAGGTTTCATAGACCGATGCCAGCATCCCGCCCACGTAATTGCCCACCGAATCCGAGAGAAACCAGACGCCCATCATCAGGCCGGCGACGCGCGCCGGGGCGAGTTTGGTGGTGGCGCTGAGTCCTACGGGGCTCAGGCAGAGTTCGCCGCAGGTGTGGAGGAAGTAGGTCACGGTGAGCCACCACGGGCTCGCGTTCGTGCTGCTGGCGACCGGGATCAGGATGGCGAAGCCTGCGCCCACTCCGACGAGACCGAAAACGAACTTGGCGGGGATGGATGGATTCTTCGTGCCCAGCGCCACCCAGAGCCACGCGAACACGGGCGCGAGCGCGAGGATCATGATCGAGTTGAACGACTGGAAGTAGCTGGCGCGGAACAGGCCCCACAGCGGGAAATCCCATGCGTGCAGATTGGTATTGCGTTCGGCGAAGAGGTTGAGCGTGGAGCCGGCCTGCTCATAGGCGCCCCAGAAGGCGCTCGAAGTGATGAAGAGCACGAGGATCGCCCAGAAGCGCTTCCTTTCGGCTGTCGTGTATCCCTTCGCGGTCAGGAGCCAGGCGAAGAAGATCACGACGCTGACGGTGAGGATCGCGCCGAATGCGCCGGCGAGTCCTTCGGCCGTGATGGCGAAGAGCCCGGCATACTGCGCGGCCGTGACGGCGAGAGCGAGAATCGCGAGTCCGCCGAGGACGATGCCGAACAGGCGGCGGTCCGCCGCGGTTCCCTGCACCGCGAGGCCGGCGCTGCCGAGGTATTTGGCGCCGAAAGCGTACTGGATCAGCCCGAGCGTCATGCCCACGCCTGCCGCGCTGAATCCGTAGTGCCAGTTGATGTTTTCTCCGAGATAACCGCAGACGAGGGGCGAGAGGAACGCGCCGAGGTTGATGCCCATGTAGAAGATGGAAAAACCGGCGTCACGCCGCGCGTCTTCGAGCGAGTAGAGCCCGCCGACCATGGTGCTCATGTTCGGTTTCAGAAGACCGGTGCCGATGACGATGAGCCCGAGCCCGAGGTAAAAACTTCCGAGCGTCGGAATCGCCATGGAAAAGTGCCCGGCCGCGATGATGATGCCGCCGAGGAACACGGCCCTGCGCGGGCCGAGGATTCGGTCCGCGATCCAGCCGCCCGGCATGCTCATCAGGAAGACCATGGCGGTGTAGAGACCGTAGATCGATCCGGCTTTCGAGGTGGGAAATCCCAGCCCGCCGTGCTCGACGCCCGCGGTCATGAAGAGGATGAGAATGGCGCGCATTCCGTAATAGCTGAAGCGCTCCCACATTTCGGTGAAGAAGAGAGTGGAAAGGCCGCGGGGATGGCCGAAGAAGGAACGGTCCCAACGGGCATTGGAGGGGGGCTGAACCGCGTCGGGCGTCATTCCGACATTCTAGAGCAGCGATCCGGACTCAAGGCGGCGAAGGGGAGTTTGGAGGGATTCAGAGGACAGCTGGGGGAGTTTGAAAGGGGTCAGTCAGGGGAGGATTTTTTCCGCCGCGCTTGAGTTCCTGTCTCGCACGGCATGGAAGGGAGCAACTCGCGTGCCAAAGTCTGGATCGACCCGAAATACGGGCAACAGCAGCACGCGGAAAAGGTGTGAGTCCCTGGGTGGAGCACCGTTCTGGAAATTTTTTTTCGAAACGGAACGGTATTACTGCGGTAACTGCGCGGGAAGCTGGGAGGGGTGAGAGGCGAGCCCCTGCTTCGCTTCGGCAAGCGAAATATGATTCACTTCGAGGGTGGAACCGGTCATCTGGTCGAGATTCAGCTTCGCGCTCTGCCACTCGGCCATCGCGGCCAGCTCGGATGCCTCGGCGAGAACCAGATCGCGCGATTGAAGAATCACGAGCAGAGAGGTGGACGAGCCGAGTTCCTGTTTCCTCTGTTCGGCTTCGTACAGCTGTCTTTCGAGGACGGTATTTGCCGCCGCGGCTTCATAGCGGGCCCGTGCCTGGCGCAAAGCAACCACCGCATTGGTGATATCCACCTGGGCCTGGTTCCGGTCCTTCGCCGTGGTGAGCTGCTGCTGCCGGAGCTGGAGCTGGTCGATCGCGTAGTCGGCTTCGGCCACGCGGTCGTAGACCTGGGCGACGCCGAACACACCGATGTTCTCGCTGGGGAAGTTGCGCCGGAAAAGCTGCGCGAGAGCCGTTCCCGCGCCGCCGATGAAATAGGGATTCGCCGTCTGTCCGCCGAGCGCCACGCGGGGCGTTCCGGCGAGGCCGGCGTTGCTCTGGGTGCTGAAGACCTGCGCGGTGGGAAGCAGGCCGTTCACCGTGCCTCTGGCTGAAATTTCCGCCGCCTTTGCGTTCTGTTCTTCCACCAGCAGGTCGGGGCGGTTGGCCATCGCCTTCGCAACGAGATCCCTGAGCGGAGGGATGTCATCCGCGGGCGGAATCACGATGTGATCGAGCGGCACGATGCTGACGCCGTTGAGCAGCGGATCGGCGAGGCCGTTGCGGCTGATCAGGTTCTTCAGTTCGACTTCCTTCTGCTGGAGGGCGGCAAGCGAATTCACGTACGTCTGGACCGTGATCGCAATCTGGTTCTGCTCGGAAGTGACGTCCAGCTGCGCGATCACGCCGAGCTCCAGCTCTTTCTGTCCGCTCTCGAAGAGCTTGCGCGCGGCGTCGATGGCCTCGTTTTTGGCTTTCACGTCGTCATAGTCGGCGGCCAGCGTGTAATACACGTCGAGGACATGCGCAACGGTGGAAGAGACCTGCGCGCGGAAGTTCTCATCCGACATCGCGAGGTTCATCTTCGCAACCGTGATGGTGCGCTCGTTGACGGCGCGGCCGAGGCCCTGCAGGAGGTTGTGCTGCACGGAGAACGAGAGCGTCTGGGCCGATGAGGGATTGAGCACGTCGGTGGGCGCGTTTTCGTGCAGATAGTGATCGTTGAAGCTGAGGTTGATGCCGCCGCCGGTGAGGAAACCCTGCTGATACGAACCCGAATAAACGCGCTGGCCCTGAATCAGCACCGGCACGATGCTCTGCACGACGTCCGGTTCGGGAACGGTGCGGTGGGAGAAGATGTCGGATTCCTGAATCGACGGGTCGAGGTTGGCGGTGACAGGGCCGACCTGCGCCACCGTGGCATTCGTCGTACTGCGCGAAGTGGAGGCGCTGCCGGAACTCACGCCGGCCGCAGCCTGGCTGCCCAGCACGCCCTGGCCGCTGGCGATGGATGCCGCGGCACTGGCGCTGCTCGGGACACCGGGCAGAGCTCCGCCGGCCTGGGCGCGTTCGAGCCGCCACTCGAGAGTCGATTGTCCGTAACGCGCCACTTCGATATCGATGTTGTTCTCGAGCGCGAGGGCCACGGCGTCCTGCGCGGTGAGATAGAGCTTGCCTGCCCGAATGAGGCTCGCGAGACGGCTGGAATTGCCCACGCGGATGGGCGGCACATCGGCGGGCAGATACGGCCGCTTCACGATGGCGCCGCCCGGCCGCACGGGTGCGATATCCGCCGGCTGCTGCGCGAAGACGAGGCAGGCTTCGGAAAGCAGGAGAGCGAGAATGCGGCGGAACCTCATCGTGCGCCTCCCGGAATCGTACTGGGCGGCGCCTGCACCTTGCCCGCGATCGCCTCGTCGAGGGAGATGTGATTGATTTCGAGCGTCCTGCCGGTCGCCTGATCGAAAGCCAGACGGGCATGGCTGTAGTTCGCCATGGCCTGCGCTTCCGAGCTCTGGGCGCTCGCGAGGTCGCGCTGATCCTGCACCACCTGATAGGAGGTGGTCGCGCCCAGTTCATACTTTCTGCGGTCGCCGTCAAAGGTCTGCTGGGCGAGAATGCGCGACTCAACCGCGGCATCGTAACGCGCCCGCGCCTGCTGGAGGCCGATCACGGCATTCTGCACATCCACGCGCACCTGGTTGATCTGCTTCTGCAGGTTCAGCTCGTTCTGCCGGATTTCGAGCTGGCTGGTGACGAAGTCCGATTGCGCGGCGCGGTTGCGCAGCGGGATATTCAGAGCGAGTCCGGCTGAGTAGTTGGGATAGTTGCGGCGGAAGATTTCGGCGAGCAGGTTGCCGTAGCCGCCGGCGAGATAGGCGAGACCGGGCTGGGTCGCGCCGAGTGCGGAGAGCCCTCCCGTGAGGCCGTTGTTGGTCAGTTCGGCGAAGGCCTGCAGGGTTGGCTTGAGACCGTTTTTGATGCCGACGAGGTTCAGTTTGTTGCTCTCGACGTTGATGGCCGCCTGTTGAATCTCCACACGATTCTGCAGCGCTTCGGCAACCAGATCGGAGGTGACGCCGATTTCGTCCTTCGGCGGCACGGCCATGGTGTCGAGCGGAATGACGTGCACGTCCGCGAAGTCGGGGGAGGCGACGCCGGAGCGGCTCAGCGCATTCTTGAGGATCGTCTCCTGCTGCATGAGGTTCGTCTGCGAAATCACGAGGTCCTGCTGCGCGGCGTAGAGCTGCGACTGGGCGCGCGTCACTTCGATCTCGGCCAGCGTGCCGATCCGCACCTGCTGCCTGTTGTTATCGAGCAGCTGCTGCGCGGTGGCGACTTCCTGCTCGCGCGCCCTCACATCCTGCGCGAAACTGACCAGATCCCAGTAGAGATTGAGAACGGCCGTGACCGTCGTGATCACCTGCTGTTTGAACTGCAGGTCGGTCACCTTCTGGTTGTTCTTCTGCACGCGGATGTTGCGCCCGTTGACGGCCGATCCGAATCCGTTGAGCAGATTCTGGGTGAGCTGCAGATCGATATCGCCCGCCGTATACGGGTTGAGGCTGAAATACGAGCTGTTCACGCTGGTGCGCGAGCTCAGGTAGGTTGCCTGCGCATTCAGACCGAACGCCCAGTTCTGCGAGTAGACGGCCTGAAAGGTGCGAATCCCCTCGACGAGCGCCGTGGTTCCCGTCAGGACCGTATTGCTCTGCGGCACCGTGAGGTGCTGGAAGTTGACGAAGCCGCTGATGTTCGGATCGAGCGACGGAATATTCGGACCGAGCTGCGTGATGATGCCGCCGCCCGAACTCACGCCGCTGCCGGCCGCATTGCTCGAAGGCGCGCCGCTGGTGTTGATGGCGACGCCCGCGAGACTGACGCTCGTGGGTCCCGGCGCGACACTCAGCCCGACGCCGCGCAGCAATCCCCCGCCCTGCGCGCGCCGGAGCACCTCGCGCGCCAGCAGCGGACCATAGCGCTGCACTTCGATATCGATGTTGTTCTCGAGCGCCAGCGCCACCACGTCCTGCGCGCTGAGGTAGAGGTTGCCGGCCCGGATGAGCGAATCGAGCCGGGAAGTATTGCCGAGGTTGATGGGCGGCACCGGCCGCGCGCGATAAGGCTGCGTCAGCCAGTGCACCGCGCCTTTGCCCGGAACCGGGTCGACTCTTACAGATGTCTGTGCGAAACCGGCGGAAGACAGAGACGCACAAACTGCGAGGGCGATGGAGGATCGGAGCCGCATTTTCAGAGTTTTCAAGTGAAGTCTCTTAAGGAGAAGAATACGCGCGAGAGTGGAATCCCGTTCGCGTTTCCTTCGGGCTGAGGGTTAATTTCCAATGGTATAGTAGCCGTTTGTGAAGCCGCAACCGGAGCGTGTTCTCGACCTTTTTCAACAGACCGGAGCCTGGCTTCAGGGCCATTTCCGTCTTTCGAGCGGGCTGCACAGCCCGGGTTATCTGCAGTCCGCGCTGGTGCTGCAGCACCCGGCGCATGCCGAAGAACTCGGCCGCCGGCTCGCGGCCCTGCTTCCGCATGAAGTGGATCTCGTCATCTCGCCCGCGCTGGGCGGCATGATCATCGGCCATGAAGTGGCCCGCGCGCTGGGAGTGCCTTTTCTCTTCACCGAGCGCGATGCGGACCGCAAAATGGCTCTGCGGCGCGGCTTCGCGCTGCGTCCCGGTGCGCGCGCGATCATCATCGAGGATGTGATCACGACGGGCGGCAGCACGAAGGAAGTGATCGACATCGTGCGCGCGGCCGGTGCCGTTGCGGTGGCGGCCGGTTCGATCATCGACCGCAGCGGCGGCAGCGCCGATCTCGGCATCCCGCGCGTGGCTCTCGAAACCCTGACGGTGCCGGCATTCAGCGAGCAGGAGTGCCCGATGTGCGCCGCGGGCCAACCCGTCGTCAAACCCGGGTCGAGGCCGGTGTGAGAGATGGCGACGCGGGGATTCAGAAGGTTTGCTGAGGCCGCGGGGTCAGAGCAGCCGCGGCTTATTTCCACCGCAGGATACGATTGAGTTCGCCACCTTCCCCAACACCAAAGCGCAGCCGACGCATCCGTATCACGCTGGCTTACGATGGCACTGACTTTCACGGCTGGCAGGTGCAGCCCGGTCTCCCCACCATCCAGGGCGTGCTCGAAGAGATTATCGGCGGCATGGAAGGCAAGCCGGTGCACGTTGCCGGCTCCGGCCGTACGGACGCCGGTGTGCATGCGCGCGCCCAGGTGGCCGCGTTTACCATCGAGAATCCGATCCCGCTCGACAACCTGCAGCGCGCGGTGAATCGTCTTCTGCCTGCGGCGATCCGCATCCTCGATGTGGCCGAGGTTCACGCGGATTTTCACCCGCGCTTCGATTCCATCGCGAAAACCTATCAGTACACGCTGGTCCGCACGGCCATCTGCTCGCCCTTTGAATGGCGCTACGTGCACCACTTTCCTTATCCATTGAACGAAGCGGCGATGATCGAAGCGGCGCCTCTCGTCGAAGGAGAACACGACTTCGGCGTGATGGCGGCATCGGATGAGCGCGATTCGCCGGAGCGCTCCACGGTCCGCACCATTTTCAGTTCACGCCTCGAACGCGCGGACGGCCGGCTCATTTACACGGTCCGCGGGACTGGTTTCCTGAAACACATGGTGCGCAATATCGTGGGAACGCTGATTGAGGTGGGCAGAGGGAATCGCGCGCCGGCGCAGGTGTTTGAAAAAGCAGGGGCGACGGCTCCGGCGAAGGGATTGACGCTGATTTCCGTCGAATATCCGCGTGCCAGCCTTGAACAAGGTGCTGAAAAACTTTAAGTTTTTCAGTAACCTGTGATTTATGTCCTGCCTCTACGACCTCGATCCGGGCCCGGATTGCCCCGAGATCGTGCGCATGATCGTCGAGATCCCTCAGCATTCCGCCAACAAGTACGAATACGACGGCAAGCTGAATCTCTTCCGTCTCGACCGCGCGCTTTATTCACCGGTGCGCTATCCGGGCGATTATGGCTTCATCCCCGGCACCATTGCCGAGGATGAAGATCCGCTCGACGTTCTGGCGCTGGTGCAGCAGCCGAGCTATCCGGGGGTGCTGATCGAAGTGCGCCCCGTGGGCGTGCTGATGATGATCGATAACGACATGGGCGACCAGAAGATCCTCGCGGTGCCGACGAAGAACCCGCGCTACGACCAGATCCACACGATGGACCAGATCTTCCCGCACGTGCGGCGCGAGATCGAACACTTCTTCTCGATCTACAAGGAACTCGAGGGCAAGGTGACGACGATGGAAGGCTGGGGCGGACCGCGCGAGGCCCGCAAGATCATCACGGAATGCCGGCAGCGTTATCTCTCGAGCAAAGCCGCCGAACCAGCCGGAGAGCCGATCGTCAGGGATTAGTGGGCAATGTCTCGCCTGGCCTGAGCAGGGTCGGGGGTTTCCGCTTCGGCTTGTTATCCGGCGACTGGGTATCGGCGTCGCTGGACGCGACCTGATCCGGATTCGCCTTGTGGTTTTCTTCCGCGAGAATCGTCTTGCTTTCCTTTTTCTCGCGGGCTTCTTTTTCGACGAGTTCCGCCGTGCGTGCGTGGGTATCGCCCTGCGCGGCATCCAGTCCGTCTGAAGTGGCGGCGATCGCCTCCTTGAATGCCGTCTGGTAAAGGCCGATATCCGCCGGCGGTGCGCCGTCCACCTTCTGCAGTTGTTCGAGGAACTTTTTCTCGGCGGAGGCCACGGCGGTGAGGCCTTCGTTGACATCGATGTGCCGCTTCAGCGCGTCGTCGGCCACGTCGCCCATGGCATCGATGATGTTGGCGTAATCTTCGAGGAGTTCACGGGCTTCGAGCGACCGGCCTTTCCGGTCTTTCTTCATCAGTTGCTGGAACTGATCCATGCGCTGGCGGGCGAAGAGGATGTACAGTTTCAGCCGGGCGTTCGGTTCCTGCGTGTCGCGCACTCTGTCGACTTCGGTCGAAGTGAGAAAGTCGCGCTGCGCAAACGACGGGATCGCCGCGGCGAGAAACAGAAGGATCGCCGAAATCAGTTTCATTTCTTACGCTCCATGATGCCTTCAAACCATTCGTCGTGGATCTCCTGAACTCTCGATCTCGGGGCGGCGAGGATGTCGCGCTCGTCGGCTTCCATCCGCTGGTCGAGGTCGCGCAGGCGGATCAGGGTTTCCTGCGAGCGCTGTTCGGCATATTTGTAAGGCGCGGGGTTGCGGCCGGGGGTTCTGCCGCTGGCGGCCAATGACGTCTTCGCCAGTTCCATGCTCTCGGCCATGATCTTCAGCTGCGTTCCGGTGGCTTCGAGGTCGCCTTTTGCGTAGGCCGCCTCAGCATTCTTTTCCGACGTGACGGCGAAATCAATGGCCAGCCGCGCGCGCCGCTCGGCATTCGGCTCGGCTTTCACCTGATCGAGCGACGCCGGCGGCGGAGGCGCGAACAACAGCCACAACAGAAGAAAAGTCGTCGTCAGCGTCACTTGATTCCCCGCCGGATCTCTTCTTCGATGATACGCACTCTTTGCCTGGAGAGGAATTCCTGATCCGGGAACCTGCCGCCCGCCACGGCCAGGAACTGCCGGTAAGCGTCGACGGCCGGCTTGCGCTGCTTCAGACCGTCGAGCGAGATGGCGCGGAAATAGAGCTGGCCCGGTGTTTCCGGCCCCAGCGCTTTGGCGCGATCCAGCGCTTCGAGGCCCTGCGTGTAAGCCTTCGCTTCGACAAAGAGCGCGGCGATTTCGCGCCACGGCTCCGGCGCCTCGGGCCGCAGCTTCGCCGCGGCCAGAAACTGCTGGATGGCCTGCTGGCTCTGGTGCGTGTCGCGCAGGCCTTTGGCGGCATTCATCACGCGGTCGTATTCCGTCGGGCCCTGCGGGGCGGGACGCTCCAGTTCCGCGATCCGTTGCTGCGCGCCCGGCTTCTCCGGGAAGAGCTTGTAGATCGCGATGGCCTCCGGGATCTGATTGGCTTTCTGGTAAGCCTCCGCCAGCTCGATCATCTGATCCCTATAATCCAGATCGAGCGCCGCCGCGTTGCGGTAATACGATTCCGCTTCCGACAGCTTTCCCATGCGTAACAGGCTGCGCCCGATTCCCAACTGGCCGCGCGGCGACTTCGGATCGGCCTGAGCCACCACGCGGTAATGTTCGAGGGCCTGCGCGGCATCGCCGGAATCGAGCAGCGCCTGCGCCAGATAGAAGTTCGGCGTGGGATCGGACGGTTTGGCGGCCGCGGCCTCCTGCAGCAGGGGCAGGGCTTCGGCCGGTTGCTTCGAACGAACCAGCACCATCCCGAGATTCAGCTGCGCTTCGTAGAGGCCCGGTTTCAGCTCCAGCGTTTTGCGGAACTCGGCGATGGCCTCGGCATCCTTGACCTGCATGCTGAGCGCCAGGGCCAGATTGAAGTGCGCGAAGTAATCGTTCGGATTGGCCTCGATCGCCTTGCGCAGGAGCGGTTCGGCCACGGCGGGCTGATCGGCATCGAGGGCTTTGGTGGCCTGCTCGAGATAGTCCTGCTGGGCGAACAGCAGGACGGTCAGGAGCAGCGCCAGCATCTAACTCTCGATTCCCATCTGCGTCAGCCGGTAACGCAGCGCGTTGCGTGTAATGCCGAGGGCGCGGGCGGCCATGCTTTTGTTGCCATCCGCCTTGCGCAGCGCCTCTTTGATGATCTCCTGCTCGTACTGATCGAGGTTCATCCCGTCTGGCAGGCCGAACTCCCCGGCAACCGCCTTGTGCGGCCGCAGATTCATGTCGAGCCGGATATCGTCGGCATCGAGTTTTTCGCCGCTCGCCATCACCATGCTGCGCTCGATCACGTTTTCCAGTTCCCGCACATTGCCCGGCCAGGAGTATTCCATCAGCTTGTCCATCGCGGCGTCCGTGATGCCTCTCACGCGCGAGCCGGTCTCCTGCCCCAGCTTCTCCACGAAGTGGCGCGCCAGAAACGGAATATCGACTTTCCTCGCGCGCAGCGGCGGAATCTCGATCGGGACCACGTTGAGCCGGTAGTAGAGGTCTTCGCGGAACGTCCCGTCTTCGAGCGCGGCGCGCAGATCGCGGTTGGTTGCCGCGATGATGCGGACATCGATGTGGAGGGTCTTGCTGCCGCCGAGGCGTTCGAATTCGCGCTCCTGCAGGACGCGCAGAAGCTTCACCTGAATCGCCGGAGGAACCTCGCCGATTTCATCGAGCATCACGGTTCCGGTGTCGGCCAGTTCGAACTTGCCGGGCTTCGAAGTATTGGCCCCGGTGAATGCGCCCTTCTCGTATCCGAAAAGCTCGCTCTCCATCAGGTTTTCGGGAATGGAGGCGCAGGTGATCTTCACAAAAGGACGGTCCTTGCGCGGCGAATGATGGTGGATGGAGCGGGCGATCAGATCTTTGCCAACGCCATTTTCGCCGGCCAGCAGCACCGTCGCCCGCGACGGAGCCACGCGCATCACCGCCGCGAACACTTCCTGCATGCCGGGGCTGCGGCCAATGATGTTGTCCCAGCGATATTTCCGCCCCAGTTCCTCTTTGAGCTGGCGGTTCTCCTCGCGAAGATTGCGGATTTCGAGCGCCTTGTTGACCACGGTCGTCAGGTGATCGAGCGAAAACGGCTTCAGCAGAAAATCAGACGCGCCGCTTTTCATGGCTTCGACCGCGTTTTCCACGGTCCCGTACGCCGTCATCACGATCACCGGAACCTGCGAATCCGCCCGCCGGATCACCTGCAGCATGTCGAGTCCGGTCATCTTCGGCAGCTTGAAATCGGTCAGAATCAGATCGGCGCGGTCCACGAGCGGCAGGGCTTCTTCGGCCGAAGCGGCCTTCTCGACGGCAAATCCCGCATCCAGCAGCTGCAACTCCAGAATGCGGCGCAGCTTGTCTTCGTCTTCAACGATGAGAACTTGTTTTTTCATGGTTTGGGCGATGGTTCGAGCGGAAGAACGACGCGGAAGGTGCTGCCTTTGCCGGGTTCGCTTTCGACCGTCATTTTACCGCCGTGACCATCGACAATCCTGGCGACAATCGCGAGGCCCAGCCCGACACCGTCCCGCCTGGTCGTGACGAACGGATTGAAAATGGTGTCGATTTTGTCGGCGGGAATCCCGCAGCCGCGGTCGATGACTGCTATCTCCGCCTGCCCGTCGAGCTTCCGCGTCCGGACCGTGATCGGGGCGCCCGGTTGCGAAGCCTGGGCCGCGTTGCTGAGCAGATTCAGGAAAACCTGCTCCATCAGCGTGGGGTCGATCGACATGGGAGGCAGCGACGGATCGTACTCGCGGACGGGCTGGACCTTCGCCCGATCGGCCGCGCGGTCGATGACAGCCGTCACATCCACGGTCTCGCGCCGCGGCTCGAGCGGCCGCGCGAAATCGAGGAATCGGGTCACCAGAGAGTTGGTCCGATCGACTTCCGAGCTGATGATCCCGGCCAGTTCCTTCGTCATCGGATCCGCGGAGGCCGAGCGCGCCAGCAGATCGGCCGAGCCTTTGATGCTGCCCAGCGGATTGCGCAGTTCGTGCGCGAGGCCGGCGGAAAGCTGGCCGAGCGCGGCCAGCCGGTCGGCGCGCCGCATGGCCGCTTCCGCCGCGATCAGGTCCTGGTTGGCTTTGGCCAGCTGTTCCGCCGCGGCCTTGTAGCGCGCCGACTGCGTTCGGATCGCTTCCCCGAGCGAATTCACCAGCAACGCCGCGACGGCCGGCAGCAGGCATCGTATGGCCAGAACATGCACCGCCTCCGGATCGATTTCGACCTCACTCCAGTTCACGTAGAAACTGCTCAGGAATGAAAGATAGGCACCGATCGCCACCAGCGTGCTGATCAGCGTGCCGGTGAATCCCAGATAACTCGCGGTCGAAACGATGGGCAGCAGCAGCACGAGGTAGTAAGGGCTCGCGATCGCACCCGTGAGCCCCACGAGCAGATACCCGAGGGTCAACTGCAACACAACCGACGTGGCCCGGCCCCACGTGGTATCGAGCAGCGGGATGCGGCCTTCCACAAGCTGAAGCACGGCGAGGCCGGCCATGAATGCGCGTTCCCACGCATCGTGGGCGAGCCAGATCAGCGCCCCGAAGGCAATGGCGAGAAAGAGGTCCTGGATTCGAAATTTGAAGGTTGCGCCGCCGGAAGGGCCCATTGCGTTAACTTTATTCTCCGATGCCGGAAAAAATGGCGACAAACGTGCCGTGGTCACAGGCATGAACGTCCTTCTGGCCACCGACGGCGCGGATGCCGCCGCCACTGCGATACAAACTGCCCTGCGCCTTCTGAGCCCGCTGAACCGGAATTTAACCGTGCTGTGCGTGGCGCCCGCATGGGGGCGTCCGAAAGCCGCCTCCAGAACGCTCTACGAAGAAAAGGCGCTGGCGGCTACCACCTCCAGTCTGGAAAAAGCGAGAGCCATAGCGGCGCCGGCGGCAAAGGAAGTAACCCTCGAAACGGGAATTGGTTCCGCGGCGGCCATCATTGCGGACAAGAGCGCTGCTTTCGACCTCACCGTGATCGGCTCGGGCGGAGCCCCCGAAGCCGGTCTCGGCCCGGTGGCGCGGCGCGTGGTGGAACACGCTTCCGGCGCTCTGCTCATCGGTCGACGGATCATCAGCGAAGAAGGCCTGCGCGTGCTGGTCGCGGTGGATGGTTCGGTGGCTTCGCTGCGCGCGATCGAGACTCTGGGCGACATGTTCGATATGACGTCGGCCGAGGTCTGCGTCATGCATGTAGCCGAGACGATCTGGCTCGACGAAGGTCCGGGGAGCGACTTCGCGACGGCTTCCGACGAAGAAAAAGAAGCGAGCGAACCAGGGCAGCTCGAAAAGGAATTCGTCCGCGAGGGTGAAGGGATCACCGAAGAAGCACGCGACATTCTGCGGGATCACTGCCTGCTGGTCAACGTGGAGATGGCCGAGGGCAATCCGGCCGGCCAGATTCTCGCCGAGGCCGAGCGCGGGCAATACGATCTGGTTGTGATCGGCGCCACGGGGAACCGCGACGTCAAGCACCAGATGCTGGGCAGCGTCTCCGCCCGCATCGCGTGGGAAGCGCCCTGCTCGGTGCTCATCGTCCGCGAGCCGGGAGAAACCGGCTGACTCAGAACCAGTGAATGTGCGGCATCTTTCTGCCGTGCGTCTCCGGCCACGCTTTGGGATAGCCGAGGATGAGCGGCGCCACCACTTCCGAGCGCTCGTCGAGCCCGAGTTCCGCCTTCACCTCTTTCCGGTTCAGGAACGCGCGCGAGAATCCGATCCAGCAGCTTCCGATGCCGCGGTCCCGCGCCGCGAGCATCAGGTTCTCGGCGGCGAGGCAGCAATCCTCCACAGCCTGCGCGGCGGAGGATTGCGCGATCACCAGCAGCAGCGCCGGCGCGTGATAGAAGATGTTGAAGCCCGGACGCTCGAGAAGGCTCCGCGCATCTTCCCCGAACCCGGTCGCAGCCGGGTTTTCAATCGCCCATTGCCGGCCTCTTTCCGCCAGCGAATCGATGAGCTTCCGGTCGAGCGTCGCGGCGAACGTCCACGGTTGCAGATTCATTGCGCTGGGCGCCAGCACGGCCGCCTGCACCAGATCCCGGATTTCCTTTTCGCTCACCGGCGTTTCCGCAAAATCACGCACAGCCCTGCGCAGGCGCAGGGCGTCCATCAACTCCATACAGCCTCCTGAGCGGCCATCAGGCCGTCGCGCCCCAAGCCTCCCCGGCCGCCGCGGCCTTCGCCGCTGTCACATGGAGCACGCCTTTCTCCAGATCCGCCGAGACTTTGTCGACATCGATCTCGCCCGGCAGGTCGAAGCGCCGCAGAAGCTGTTTTTCCTCTCTGAACTCCACGTTCCCTTCTTTGCTTTTCCGTTCCTGAGCGGACTCGCCGCGCACAATCAGGGCATCCGGCAGAGCCGTCACCTCAAGATCCTTCGGTGCGAAACCCGGCACGGCGATCGAAAGTTCGAAACGCGAATCCTTCTCGCTCAGCTCGGATTCGGTGCTCAGGATCAGCTCCCGCTCGGCCTCGAGCCAGTCATCAAGATCCTTGCCGCCGCCGGCGCCGCGCTTCTCGAAAATGGCGAAAGCCCGGTCGCGTACTCGGGCAGCCAGCGCCTTGAGGTCTTCGAGAACCGAAGGCGATTCCTTCTCATCGCGCACTCTTGTGATCGCAATCTGCGACATTCTTTCTCCTTTTTTGACCCGCCCGGATGACAGGGGTTGGGCGATTCCCGGGCGTGTCCGGTACGGGCTGAGCAACTCCGGGACCACGGCAGGTTCCGGCGTGGCGGAAGCTCCGGCGCCTTTTCTGCGCGATTCGACGGGATTCTGCGCGGTTTCGCGCAGTTTTCATTTCGCGATGTATTACAGCGCCCGCATCGCCTGCTCGAGGCGGCGCGTGAAATCGGCAACCGATTCCTGCCCCATCGTGAGCGGCGCGCCGAAGGCGACCCTGACCGGTCCGGGAACCGGCCACTTCTCGTCCGGCGAAAGCACCCGATTGAGGCCCCGTATCCGCAGCGGCACCACCGGCAAACGAAGGTGCGAGGCCAGCACCGCGGTTCCCGGATAGAACGGCAGCAGCTCATCCGTGCGGGACCTTGCGCCCTCCGGATGAATCAGAATCGACCAGCCCTCCTCGGCCAGTTCACCCGAATAGCGGATCGAATCCCGCAGCGATCGTTCGGTTTGCGGAATCGGATAGGCGTTGAAGAACAGAGCCGCCAGGAAGAAAAGAGAGTTGTCCTGGAATCGCTCCCAGAGCGAATGCTGCTCCGGATGAATGCGCCCGCCGAAGAATTCGAGCCACATCGCCGGCGCCACTCTGCGGCGCCATCGCCGCGGCAGGCTGGCGAGGATCACGGGTGTATCGAGCAGGCTCTGGTGGTTCGCCGCAAAAATCACCGGCCCCTGCAGATCCCTGAGGTTCTCGCGTCCCGAGACCCTCCGCCAGGCGAACAACGAGGCGAGAGGCAGGAGAAACTCAAATGAAACAGCTCGAAAGAGCCGCACGGGAAGCTTGCGGTTCCACGCCGGGAACGAGATCTTCTCCGGCGCCGGAGCAGCCTTCGCCAGATCGCCGACCGTCCTGGCCGAGGCGAACGCGGTTTCCTCGAGGCTGGTGTTGAGCTTCGCTTCGAGGTCCATCATGAGGCCCACGCGATCGAGCGAACTGAGCCCCAGTTCGGCCAGTGAGGTGTCCCCCTGAATGGTTCGGCCCGGCGCGTATTTGGCCACGAGGCTCGCCAGTTCGCTCTCCGGCGCGGCGGTGCTGCGCGTGATCCCGTGTCCCACGGCTTCGGAAATCTCCCCGCGCCGCAGCTTCAGGGTGGTCTTCGTGCGCGGCAATGGACCGCCGGTCCAGACGGTCACGTTGCGGATCTTCTGGTGTTCTTCGAGGGTCAGGTTGGCCTCGCGCACAATCTCGTCCGCGCCGGGGGCGTCCGGTTCCAGCACCAGAACGGCGTGCACGCGGTCGTGGCCGATCACCGCCGATTCCCGAACTCCGGGAATGGCGTTGAGCTTCGCCTCCACATCTTCGGGAAAGACCTTCAGGCCCTCGGGCGTGACGATCACATCCTTCTTGCGCCCGCGAATCACCAGATTGCCCTGCGCGTCGAATTCGCCGAGATCCCCGGTGCGCAGCCAGCCATCGAGGAACGCGCCCGAAGTCTGTTCCGGAGCGGCGTAGTAACCGGGGGTCACGTTCTGGCCGCGCACCAGCACCTCGCCGTCCTCGGCCAGCTTGACTTCCACTCCGTTGACGGGCTTGCCGGTGGTGCCGCGGCGCGGGTGGAAGGGATGGCTGAAGCTGATGATGGGCGCGGTTTCGGTCAGCCCGTAGCCCTGCACAATGACGAACGCCAGCTCGCTCCAGAACGCCTCGAGATCCGGCGGCAGCGGCGCGCCGCCCGAAACGAAGCAGCAGAATTTCCATCCGAACATCCGGTGAATGGCGCGGTACTTCCACCACCGCTTCCACCACGGGAGGCCAGGCCGAGGGGACTCGAAATCGAACTGCGGGAAA
>DASPQQ010000306.1:0-3531 GCA_035624885.1 Bryobacteraceae bacterium
GGTCCGGAAAATCCGGTACAGACAACCTTTTTCGCGCCGTCCCGGCTCTCACGCAGAAGTTTTGTAACGCGAAAAAGGAGTCTGTCCCGGTTTTCCTCAGCGGCTACTCAGGAGCAAAGGCCCTGAGTGCAGTTCTCACACGGTCTCTGAAGCCGCGGGTCCAGGCGTGCTGCTGAAAAACCGAAAACGGCTGAACTACAGGGCTCTATTTCGGAAACTCGTTGCAGTCTCCGCCGCCGGGGCCCCAGAACTCGAGGCACTTCGCGTGATTCATCGGACCCTGGCGAACGACCTTTGCCATCAGGAAGTCGGCCAGCAGTTCGATTTCGCGCGGCTGGAGCGTAGCGGGCGGATCCGGCATGCGCGTCGGGTAGGCTTTCAGGTCGGCGGCTTTCTTGCCGTAGCACCGGCCGTCGGAGTAGGCGAATTTGTCAAAGGCGGGCATCTGCGAATTGAGGCGTCCGCACTTGATGGCAAGGATCAGGCCGGCGCGGTTGAGTTTCGATTCGCGCAGGTTGGGTCCGTCGGGCATCTGATTGTCGGTCTTGCGGCCGTCGCCGGCCCAGCCGTGACAGGCCTGGCAGTTGCCTTTCTGTTCGAAGAGCCGCATGCCCTCGGCGATATCGGCCGGGTCGGGCGGCTTTTCGTCCTGCGCGGGCGCCGTCACCGCGAGCGACAGGGCGATGGCCGCGGCCGCGGAAAGAACCGCCGCCGGGAGAAGGGAACGCCGGTGATTCATGTGCTGCATTATATAGCGATCCCGGGCCGTGTGGCAGTTCATCGGTAGTGTCTGAAACGCGGGACGCTTCCGGGACAGCCGAGGGTCGGACCAATGTCGCCATTCTCGTGGCTTCATCCAGCCACTGGCGCAATCGCCCGGTCACAGTGCCATTATGTTCCGCTGATATCGATGGACTCACGCCGCCGATTTCGGCTGGCTGCGATTGACGGGTTCGATCTGAATCACGTTCGGCTTCGACGGCGGCTGCGGACGCCTGGCCCGCAGCTTTCCAACCGCGATCGATGCCTTGAGCAGCGCGCCCAGTGGAACGAGGCCGGCCAGCCTGTAGTTCCCCACCGCTGCGAGGCCCATCGACGCGATGCATCCGCAGGAAGCGCAGTCCGGATTGCCGCCGAACTGGCATGGCGTGATGCGTGTCGCGAGGTCCGCGGAAATGCTCATGGTCGTGGCGGCAAACACGCAAGCCGCCGGACTCTCCGGCGGCTTGAGAAACTCGCGCAGCATCGCTTCCGGCATGGCGAGCTTCGGATACCGCTGGCGCAACTCCGTCAGTTCCGCAATCGCCCGCTCCCGTTCCGCGCGCGTGAGCATCTCCGGCAGGTCGTCACCGATCTGCGGCGTGAACAGACTGAACCAGACCTTCGCGATTTCCGGCCGCGGCGTCCAGAATTCGAGAAACTCCGCCAGATAACCCGGGCGCTTCATCATCTGGCCGGTGATGGTGCAGTGAATCGTGATCTTCTGTCCGGCGATGTTCTTCAGAATGCGCTGATAAGTCGCCGGAGCGCGCCGCGCATCATGCTCCGGCTGCAACCCGTCGATCGAGACGGCGACCGTCAGGCGCGGCAGACCGGCCCATTCGCGCGGGATTTCGCGGAAGGCGCTGGTCACCACCTGCACGTGGATCTCGCGCTCGAGGAGCATCGGCATCAGGATCTGCAGTTCGCGATAGCGCACCAGCGGATCGCCGCCCACGATGGAAAGATGCAGCGGCCGCACCTGGTCGACCATTTCGATCACGCGGTCGATCAGCGCCTGGCCTTTCAGATCGTGCAGGTCGCGCAGTGTGAGGCCGTTGCCGAGATGTGCCGTATCGTACGCATAGCATCCGGGACAGCGGAGCGGACATTCCCGGGTGATTTCGAGCGAAAGCGAAGGGCGTTCGCCCTTCAGTATCCTGCCCCAGGCCTTGAAGATTTCCCGTTTCTGCAAACCATCGAATCCCTGAAAAGGTTTAAAGGGAATTCGATGCGGAAACCGGCATTACGGTTCCATGAATTCCCGGGTCAGAGACTAATGCGCCGCGGCGGGCTTCATTCGCTTCGGAGGCTTCTGCATCAGGAAGACGAAAGGAATCAGACACAGCAGCAGAATCACGCCCGACGAGATGATGTCCACATAGGCCAGCGTCGTCGACTGCAGCGCAAGCCCGCGCGACATCATGGAATATGCGGTGTCCGTCGCGCGGTTGAGCGGCATCCCGCGCATGGCGAAGCTGCGGGCCATCGCCGCCGTCTGTCCGGTGAAGACCGGATTCGCCGCCGAGGTGTGCGTCGCGAGATAGGTCTGGTGGGTCTGCTGGAGACGCGCGAGGAACGTGCCGAGCAGCGAAATCCCGACACTTCCGCCCAGGTTGCGCGCCAGATTGTTCATGCCGGCCACCTGATTGCTCTTGTGCTGCGGCACCCCCACGTACGCCAGCGTATTGATGGGAATGAAAATGAATGCGAGCCCGAACGTCTGGTAGACGCGATACATCGCCGCCGTTCTGAAATCGATCTGCAGATTGATGCTCGTCATGTGATAGAGCGCGATGGCCGTGGCAATGAACCCGCCCGCGATCATGTATCGCGGATCCACTCGTGAGACGAGCTGCCCCACAATCGGCATCATGCAGATGAGCACCACGGCGCCGAGCGACAGCGCCTGCCCCGCCGTGGAAGCCGTGTAGCCCATCAGCAGCTGCAGATACTGCGGGATGAGCACGGTGGTGCCAAACAGCACCATCCCGAGGATGAACATCATCAGGACGGCCATGGCGAAATTGCGCGACCGCAGCATTTTGATGTCGAGAATCGGATTCGAGTGCTTCACCTCGTTGAAGCAGAACCAGACCAGCGTGACAATCGCGATCAGCGACATGGCGACGATCGTGCGCGAGGCAAACCAGTCGTCTTCCTGGCCCTTGTCCATCACCACCTGCAGACAGCCGATGCCGACCGAGATCAGCCCCAGCCCCCAGTAATCGATGGCGTTCGACATCATCTTCCTCCGCTCAGTCTCCATATAAGGCGGATCTTCGACGATCCTCTGGGTCAGATAGAGCGAAATGATGCCGACCGGAATATTGAGATAGAAAATCCAGCGCCAGCTGTAGTTGTCCGTGATCCATCCGCCGAGCGTCGGGCCGATGGCCGGCGCCATCACGACGGCCATGCCGTAGACCGCGAACGCCATGCCGCGCTTTTCGGGCGCGAACGTGTCGGCGAGAATCGCCTGTTCGCTGGTCGCGAGACCTCCGCCGCCCAGCCCCTGCAGGACGCGCGCCAGCACCAGCAGACCCAGCGTGGGAGCCAGGCCGCAGAGAAACGAGCTCGCCGTGAACATCACCACGCAGGCCATGTAGAACTTCTTGCGTCCCACCAGCACCGAGAGCCACGCGCTCACGGGCAGAATGACGGCGTTCGAGACCAGATAGCTGGTGAGCACCCAGGTGGCTTCGTCCTGAGTGGCCGAAAGTCCGCCGGCGATATGCGGAAGCGCGACGTTGGCGATCGACGTATCGAGCA
>DASPQQ010000307.1:0-7438 GCA_035624885.1 Bryobacteraceae bacterium
CGGGTCGAAACCGGGACGATCAACCGGGCGATTTACCAGACGGTGATTCTGCATGATCCGACGAGCGAACCGGAGCCGGCGCCCTATGCGCCGCCGAAGAACTGGAATCAGCGGCTGCTCTATTCGTTTGGCGGCGGGTGCATTGGCGGATGGTTCAAGCAGGGTGTGAGCATCGGGTTCGGCGCGGGCGGGATGATTACCGACGCGGTGGTGGGCAAGGGCTATGCGGAGGCTTCCTCGACGTTGAATGTGTTCGGGAATAACTGCAACGATCTGCTGGCTTCGGAAACCATGATGATGGTGAAGGAGCGGTTCATCGAGGCTTACGGGAAGCCGCTGTTCACGTTCGGGCGCGGGGGATCGGGCGGATCGTATCAGCAGATCCAGACGGCGGATAACTATCCGGGGCTGCTGGATGGAATCATTCCGAGCCTGACGTTTCCGGATGTGCAGGAGAATGCGCAGTTCCTGATCGATGCGCAGTTGCTGAACGATTATTACCAGAAATCGGGCGAGACGCTGACGAAGGAGCAGCGGCGCGCGATTGCGGGCGTGGGTGTGCTGCAGAACGTGACCAGTTCGGCGCATGAAGGGGCGCGGATCAATCCGAAGGTGTTTTGCCCGGCGGAACTGGCTCCGCCGCTGCGCTACGACCCGGAGACGAACAGGACGGGCGCGCGGTGCGATGTTTACGATCACACGGTGAACGTGTACGGGCGCGATCCGGCGACGGGGTTTGCGCGGCGGCCCGTGGATAACGTGGGGGTGCAGTACGGGCTGGGAGCGCTGAACGACGGGGTCATCACACCGGCGGAGTTTCTGGATCTGAATGCGAAGATCGGCGGGTACGATAACGACGGAAATGTAGTGGCAGGCCGGGCGGTTGCCGATGACGCAGCGCTGCGTGCGGCGTATCTGACGGGGCGCGTGACCAGTGGCGCGGGCGGGCTGGGGAGGATCCCGATCATCGATTCGCGGGCGTATCTGGATGAGACCGAGCAGGGGAATCTGCATCTGCGGTATCACTCGTTTGCGTTCCGCGAGCGGCTGCGGCGGGCCAACGGGACTGTGGCGAATGAGGTGATGCTGGTGGGGCCTTCGCCTTCGACGCGCGAGCAGACCGACTATACGATTGCGAAAATGGACGAGTGGCTGACGAATCTGGCGAATGACACGTCAGCCGATGCGATCATGACGAAGATTGAGCGGGCGAAACCCGCTGATTTGACCGACGGGTGCTATCTGGCGGACGGGCGGTTCATTCAGGAGACGCAGTCACTGACGGGCGGGGAATGCGCGAAGCTGTATCCGCCGTTTGCCTCGCCGCGCATGGTGGCGGGAGCGCCGGTGACCAACAGCATTCTGAAATGCCAGCTCAAGCCGGTTGATTTCAGCGATTACAAAGTGCCGATGACGGATGCCGAAAAGGCGCGGCTGCGCGAGATTTTCCCGGATGGGGTCTGCGACTGGACGAAGCCGGGCGTGGAAGAGCAGAAGCCTTCAGGCACATGGTTATCATTTGCGGGTGGGAATGAATAGAAGAAGGTTTCTGGCTGCGTCGGCACTGGCCGGGTCCGCGGCACTGGCGGGTGGCGCGGAGGGAGCCGCGCCTGAAGGGGCGGGTACAACGCCTCCGGAGGTCACCCGGATTCTGGCGAAGTATGTGGTGAGTGCGAAGCCGGCGGATCTGCCGGAGCCGGTGCGCAAGGAGGCGATGCGGACGCTGCTCAACTGGTTTGCGGCGACGCTGGGCGGAGCGAAAAACGAGGCCGTTGGAATTGCGGCCGCGGCGCTCGCGCCTTTCTTCGGAAACGCGCAGGCGCATGTGGTGGGGCGCACGGAGCGGCCGGACATGCTGAATGCCGCGTTGCTGAACGGCATGAGCTCGCACATTCTCGATTACGACGACACGCATCTGAAGACGGTGATTCATCCGGCGGGGCCGGTGGTGCCGGCGATTCTGGCGCTGTCGGAGTATCTGGCGGGGCGGTCGGAAAACCGGAAGTTCGTTGCGGGGCGGGATTTCATGAACGCACTGGTGCTGGGGATTGAAGCGGAGTGCCGCATCGGCAACGCGGTCTATCCGGAGCACTACGACGCGGGCTGGCATATCACCGGGACGGTCGGGCCGTTCGGCGCGGCGGTTGCCGCAGGAAAGATTCTGGGCCTCGACGAACAGCAGATGGTGTGGGCGCTGGGCATCGCGGCGGTGCAGCCGGTGGGACTGCGCGAGATGTTCGGCAGCATGACGAAGAGTTTTCATCCGGGACGCGCGGCGCAGAACGGATTGCTGGCGGCCCTGCTCGCGCAGAAGAACTTCACGAGCTCGGATCAGGGGATTGAAGCGAAATCGGGCTGGGCGAACGTGCTCAGCACGAAACGGAATTACGCGGAGATCACGGAGAATCTGGGGAAGACTTACGAGATCAGCGTGAATACCTACAAGCCGTTCGCCTGCGGGATCGTGATGCATCCGACCATCGACGGCTGCATTCAGCTTCGCGAGCAGACGCACTTCACGCCGGACGACGTGAAGAGCATCGACCTGCGGGTAAATCGCCTGGTGCTGGAACTGACCGCGATCAAGGCGCCGAAGACGGGGCTCGAAGGCAAGTTCAGCATTTATTACGCGGCGGCGGTGGCGATTGTGGAGGGTTCGGGCAGCGAATTGCAGTTCAGCGACGCGTCGGTGAAAAACCCGGTGACGGTGGCGCTGCGGGAAAAGGTAACGGCGACGGCCGATTCCTCGGTTGCGGAGGATCAGGTGCGCATCACGATCACGCTGAAGGATGGCCGCAAGCTCGAGAAGTTCGTGGAGCATGCGGTGGGCAGCGTGAAGAATCCGATGAGCGACCACGATCTGGAAGTGAAGTTCGCGGCGCTGTCGGATGACGTGCTTTCGTCGGATCAGGCGGAGGATCTGATGGAAATGTGCTGGAAGCTCGAGACTCTGCCCGACGCATCGCAGCTGGCTAAGAACGCGGCGGGAAAAGCTTAATCGAGGATGACGGCGCCCACGCCGGCGATCTGCCAGGTCGTTTTGCCGGATTTGATCTTCTTCGGATCGAATTTGCGGTGCGCTTCGGCGGCTTCTTCCTTCGCCATGGCGATCACTTCGGCTTTGCTCATTTCAATCTTCGCGAGCTTGCCTTCGGCGATGGCGGTTTTGCCGACGGAGTCTTTCGGGAACGAGAGGTCGCCTGAATCGCCAACGTCGATGCGGAGCAGATGGCCTGCGTCATCGGTGAGGTTCATCCAGCAGCCCATGGCTTCGCAAACTTCCGTGACCGTGCCCTTGACCTGAACGGTCTGGCCGACGAAGGGGTCGGGTTTGGCGAGAAGGGCGCCCACGGAGACCGGTTCGGCGATCGTGAGCGGTTTTCCGAACTTCTGCTCAGCGGCGAAGGCGATGGAAGTCAGCGCGAGCGCGGCGCACAGGAGCTGTTTCATACGTCATATTATGAACCATGCGCCTGCTGTTTTCCACCCTGTTTCTGGCCGCGGCGAGCCTGTCCGCGGCTCCTCCGATGTACGATCCGGCGCTTTCGCCGAATCATGGGGAAATTGCGTTCATATCCGGCGGGGATATCTGGAGCGTGCCGGCCGCGGGCGGCGAGGCGCGCCTGCTGGTCTCGCATCCGGCGACGGAATCGCGGCCACTCTATTCGCCGGATGGCGAGCGGCTGGCGTTCGTTTCGACCCGCACCGGCGTGGGCGATATCTATGTGCTGGAACTGAAGACGGGCGATCTGCGGCGAATCACGTTCGACGATTCGCGGGCGGCGCTCGATGCGTGGTCCGCCGATGGGAAGTATCTGTACTTCACTTCGAACCGTGCGGAAGTGGGTTCGATGAACGATATTTTCAAGGTTCCGTCGGCGGGCGGGACGCCGGTTGCGGTGACGGCCGAGCGGTATGCGGATGAATCGCAGGCGGCGGTGAATCCGGTGAACGGGTCCGTGGCGTTTGTGCGCGGGAATATGGCGTACCAGCAGTGGTGGCGCAAGGGACATGCGCATATCGATGAGACGCGGATTGCCGTGCTGAACGGCGGCGCATACCAGACGGTGCTGGATAACCAGGCGAAGAATTTGTGGCCGATGTGGTCGGCTTCGGGGAAAGAACTGTACTTCGTTTCGGATAAATCGGGCGCGGAGAATGTGTGGTCGCTCGTGCCCGGCGGGGCGCCGAAGCAGATCACGAAGTTCAACGATGGGCGCGTATTGGGGGCCAGTATTTCGCGCGACGGGAAGGCCATCGTGTTCGAGCGCGATTTCCGGATCTGGAAGCTGGATGTGGATTCGGGCAAGGCGGCCCCGGTGGAGATTGCGTTGCGCGGCACGCCGGCGGGCGCGGCGGTGAGTCATCTGAGTCTGACTCAGGGGTTCAATGAGCTGGCGCTTTCTCCGGATGGGAAGAAGATCGCGTTCGTGGCGCATGGCGAGGTGTTTGCGGCTTCGGCGAAAGATGGCGGGACTGCGCAGCGGCTGACGACGAGCGCGGCGGATGAGACGGATATCTCGTGGTCACCCGACGGGAAGCAGGTGCTGTATGTTTCCGATCGCGGCGGCGTCGAGCATTTATTTGTTTACGACTTCGCGAAGGAGCAGGAGACACAGCTCACGAATTCGCCGCTCAAGGACGAGAAGCCCGTGTGGTCTCCCGACGGGAGGCACATTGCGTGGGTGCGGGACGGGCGGCAGATCGAAACGATGGAAGTGGCGACCCAGCAGGAGAATCTGGTGGCGGCGACAACTTACCGGACGATGATGGACGCGGAGAATCCTCTCGCGTGGTCGCCGGATGGGCAGTGGATCGCGATGTTTCTGCAGGATTCGCGCGGGTTCAGCAATGTCGGGGTGGTACCGGCGGCGGGCGGGAAGCCGGCGCAGCAGATCAGTTTTCTGGCGAATTCGTTTGCGGACCGGATTGTGTGGGGACCGGACCGGACATATCTGCTGTTCGATTCAGGTCAGCGCACCGAGCAGCGATCGATTGTGCGGCTGGATCTGATTCCGCGTACGCCGGCGTTTCGCGAGGATCAGTTCCGGGAGTTGTTCAAGGATGCCGAAGGGGGAAGTTCGAAGACCAAGGAAGAGAGCGCTGCGCCGAAAAAGCCCGTGGATATCGTGTTCGAGCAGATTCGCGATCGCGCGGCGCGGTTGCCACTGGGGCTCGATGCGAACTCGGAGGTGATCAGCCCGGATGGCAAGACATTGTTGTTTACGGCAGCTTCGGCTGGCCAGCAGAATTTGTATACGTGGCCGCTCGATCCGCTGGCGACGCAGCCGCCCGTGGCGCGGCAACTGACTTCGACGGCGGGACGGAAGTCGCACGCGCAGTTCTCGCCGGACGGGAAGGAGGTGTTTTATCTCGACGGCGGGCGAATCAACACGGTCACGGTGGAATCGCGCGCAGTGCGGCCGGTCAATGTAACGGCGGAGATGGACGTGGACTTCGCGGCGGAAAAGCGCGAAGTGTTTTCTCAGGCGTGGACCACACTGAATGAGACCTACTACGATCCGGCGTTTCATGGCGCGAACTGGGCGGCGCTCAAGGAGAAGTTCGGGCCGGTGATCGAGAGCGTGCGGACGCCGGATGAGATGCGGCGCATGATTCTGCTGATGATTGGCGAGATGAATTCGTCACACAGCGGGATCTCGGCGAGTAATGTGCCGCCGCGAACGCCGACGACGGGACGGCTGGGGATTACAGTCGATCCTTCGGATTTCACCATTACCGAAGTCATTCCCTTAGGGCCGGCGGGTGTGGCTGGGATCAGGAAAGGCGAGAAGTTACTTGCGGTAAACGGAACGGATCTGACGCCCGGTTCAAATATCGATGAGTTACTGCAGTATCAGATCGGCAAGCGGACGCTGATTTCGACCTCGGCCCATAAGGACGTGGCGGTGCAGCCGGTGAACACCGTGACGGAGAAGCGGCTGATTTACCGTGCCTGGGTGGAGGGGCGGCGCGCGGCGGTGGATCAGCTCAGCGGCGGGCGGCTGGGGTATGTGCACATGCTGGATATGTCGGCGCAGTCGCTCGATCAGTTGTATCTGGATCTGGATGCGGAGAATCACAGCCGCGAGGGTGTGATCATCGATATCCGCAACAATACGGGCGGGTTTGTGAATGCTTATGCGCTCGATGTGTTCACGCGTCGGCCGTATCTCACGATGACGCAGCGGGATCATCCGGCGCAGCCGGCGCGCTCCGTGCTGGGGCAGCGGGCGCTGGAGTTACCCACGGTGCTGGTGGTGAATCAGAATTCGTTGTCCGACGCGGAGGATTTTACCGAGGGTTACCGGACGCTGAAGCTCGGCAAGGTTGTCGGTGTGCCGACGGCGGGTTGGATCATCTATACGGACAGCGCGGTGATGATTGACGGGTCTGTGCTGCGCACGCCGATGGTGAAGGTGCAGGCGCATGACGGCGTGGATATGGAGTTGCATCCGCGGCCGGTGGATGTGACGGTGGATAACGCGATCGGGGATGGAATGGCGGGGAAAGATCCCCAGCTCGAAATGGCTGTCAAGACGTTGCTCGGGGAGATTGGGTCGAAGAAGTAGTTCAATTAGCCGGTTGACGGCTGATGAATGCGCCGATGGCGCTCACCAGGGCGCTAATCCTGGCATCCAGCTGCACGGCAGCTTCTTCGCGTTTTCTCATCATCTCCCGCAGCTCCAACATGCCTTTGTCATGTGCGACCAGCCACTCGTTATGGTCCTTTATCGCGCGGCTGTGCCGGGCTTCCATCGCGGCGGTCGCGGTCACTGCCTCGCGCAGCTCCTTGACCATCTCGTCATCTTTGCCGGCACGCTGCTCGAGCCACGCAACGCGTTCTTCAAGCGTCATATCCATATTCTAACGAGTGCGCTGAACGAGCATTTATCTCACTCGCCTGTCAAATATGCCAGTCGGGCGATTCGACGAATGAGCGGTTGATCGCAGCGACGTTCTGCGTCCCGCAGTTGCCCATCGCGAGCTTCAGTTCGCCCTGGAGGATTTCGAGGACGCGGTCGACGCCGGCCTGGCCGAAGGCTCCGAGACCCCAGAGGAACGGCCGGCCGATGCCCACCGCTTTGGCTCCGAGCGCCAGCGCCTTGAAGACATCGGTGCCGCGGCGGACTCCTCCGTCGACGAAGACAGGGATGCGGCCGGCAACTTCGGTGGTGACTTCGGGCAGGGCGTAGATGGTGGGGCGGAGGGTTTCGGTGGAGCGGCCTCCATGGTTTGAGACGAGGATGCCGTCAAAGCCGTGTTCGATGGCGAGCCGCGCGTCCTGCTTCGTGTCGATGCCTTTGATGAAGAGCTTCACCTTCACGGCCTTGCGGAGTTTGTCGACGAAGTCCCAGGTCATGGAGGGGTCCTGGCCAGAGACGCCGCGCATGTCGATGCCTTTGTACATCTTGCGCTCGCCCTGACCGGGGCCGTT
>DASPQQ010000308.1:0-5512 GCA_035624885.1 Bryobacteraceae bacterium
AGGGTGCGGCGAAGCCGATCAGCAGCCCGCCGATGGCGCCGCCCACCGAGACCATCAAATAGAACGAAGTCAGATAAGCCGGCGCCGGGCGCCGCCGCGCCAGTTCGCCGTGGCAGACCATGAACAGCACGAAGATGCAGACGCAGTAGAAGGTGATGGCGAGCCGGAGATTCGTGAAGTCGGTCGCGTTCACGATGGCGTAGGCCATGCCGGGCAGGGCCAGCGCCGCGAGGCCGGTGAAGATCGGGCGGACGTACCAGCGGTCGCTGTCGAAACAGAGGATGAAGCTGAGCAGGTAAAGGCTCAGCGGCACCACCCAGAGGAACGGGATGGGCGCGATGTTCTGGGTGACGTGGTTGGTGACGGCGAGCAGAAGCGCCGAGGCCGCGGCGGCGAGGCCCATCCAGAGCAGGCGATCCGGCCATTTCGGCGCTTCGCCCGCGGTTGTCCGGTAGACCGTTTTTTCGATCCGCGCGTCGCGCGAGCGGAACGCGACCGTTCCGCAGACCACCGCGAAGACCGCGAAGGCAATCGACCACATCCATGCCTGCTGGCGATTGGTCAGGTTCGGTTCCACGAGGATCGGGTAGGTGAGCAGGCCGGCCATGGAGCCGAGGTTCGAGAGCGCGAAGAGCCGGTACGGCATGGCGCCGCCGTTGGCGCGCGAATACCAGCTCTGGAGCAGGGGACTGGTGGAAGAGAGCAGGAAGTAAGGCAGACCGACCGTCGCCGTCAGGAGCCCGAGAATGCGCAGGAGGGGATCGCCGGGTTCAACGGGCTTCCACCAGGTGCTGGGAAGAATCGGCAGCGAGAGAAAGCTCAGCGCGAGCAGCGCGAGGTGCACCACGGTCTGGCGGCGTCCGTTCTGCTCATTGAGCCAGTGGGCGTAGGCGTAGCCGCCGAGCAGGGCCATCTGGAAGAAGAGCATGCAGGTGGTCCAGACCGCGGCCGAGCCGCCGAACCAGGGCAGGATCAGTTTGGCGATGAGAGGCTGAACCTGAAAGAGCAGAAAGGCGCTGAGGACAATGGTGGCGCCGAAGAGCGCGGTCGGGACCCGGGTTTTTTGCATGCAGTTCTTCAGCATAACCAGGCTCTGTGAGCGGGCTCTGTGGCCGGGCATGGGATAATCCCGTCTTGCGCGCGGTGGTGGTTCATAGCGGCGGGCCTTCGCCGGTTCTCAACGACAGCCTTGCGGGCGTGGTGGAGGCGTTTCGAGGCGACGAACTCTACGGCGCGCGCTACGGCGTGGAAGGCCTCGTCACCGGCGATCTGATCGACCTGAAGCGCACGCCGGTTTCGATGATCGGCACTTCGCGCCAGCGGATTGCCGATTACGAGCGGGCGATCGCGCAGCTTCGCGCCCGGGATATCCATACGGTCTTCTTCACCGGCGGCAACGGCTCGATGGCGGCGGCGCTGGAACTGGCGCGCAATGCCGGGAGCTACGAGCTGCAGGTGGTCGGGATTCCCAAGACCATCGACAACGATCTGCTGGTGACGCATCACACGCCGGGATACCATTCGACGGCGAACTTCTTCATCGGCGCGGCGCGCGATGCCGGGTTCGATAACCGGATGCTGCGTTCGCCGATCTGCATTCTGGAAACGCTGGGGCGCAACGTCGGGTGGATTGTTGCCGCGACTGCATTCGCGCGGCGGGAGCCGGACGACGCGCCGCATCTGATTTACTTCCCGGAGCGGATGCCGGCGCTCGACCAGATCGCGGCGGACGTGGAGGCGGTCTACGAGCGGCTTGGGCGCTGCTTCATTACGGTGTGCGAAGGGCATCCGAGCGCCGACGCTCTCGCGCCGCAGCTGAGCGCGAGGCTGGGATTGCGCGCGCGGGTGGAGAGGCCGGGGATTACGGGACGTTCGTGTTCAGCTTGTGTTCAGGAGCGCGACCGGCGGGAATCTTACGAATGCGGACGGGCAGCGGTGCGCGCGGCTGAGGCCGGCGAATCGGGAGTGATGGTGGCGCTCAATGCCGATTCGAGCACGTTTCTGACGCCGCTTGAGAGCGTGGCGGGAAAGCAGAGAACTTTCCCGCTCGAGTGGATTGCGGAAGCCGGGAACGATGTAAGGCCGGAGTTCCGCGACTACTTCTTCGCCGGCGGCTGATACTGCTTGATGGCTCCGACGACCTTCTGGATGTCTTCGACTACCTTCCCGTCGACGACATAGACCGTGTCCGGATCGTCCCCGCGCATGGCGCGCCAGGTCGTCCCGTCCTTGTTGAAGACCACCTTCTCCTCGTGGTTCTTGTCGCCGTAGACGATGTCGAACGTCAGAGTCGGGGTGCCACCCTTCTTTTCCGTCAGCTCGGCGGCGGAGGCGTCGCGCAGCTTGTCGAACACGTCTTCGATGGTGATTGGATCGAACTGCACGCCATTGAGCGTCCACTTCGGTTCGGTCTTGCTGCCGCCTTTGACGTAAGTCTTGTCGTTGATGGTCAGCTTCGTCGGGTCCTGGAATCCGAAGGCGAAAACCTTCTTCGCGCGGAAATCTTCGGCGTCTTTATCCAGACCCTCGCCGATGTCGTTGACCACCTTGTAGGCGTTGGGATCGAGATTGCTCTTTGCGTAATAGCTGCCGTCCTTGTCCTTCACCCTGCGGACTTCGAAGGTCTGGACGGTCTTGCCGTCTTCGGTTGTAGTGACGGTCGCGATATGGGCGCCGGCTTCGAACAGCGAGTTGGCTTCCTTCTCGTTGTACGTGGTCCCCATGTCCATGCGCGCGTCTTTGAGACGGCGCGTCATGTCGTCGATCAGCAGATTGTCGGCGCGCATCAGACGCGGCTTGACCATCTGCCAGTCGTTATCGGGATTGCGGGTGAAATCGACTTCCGGCCCTTTGGCTTTGAGCACGATCGAAGTCAGCTTGTCCGACGAGAAGGTCATGAAGCGCTTGTCGCGCAGATCGTTGAGCGACTTGTCGAGATCGGACTTGACCGCGGAGGAAACGGTGTAGACCTTCGGGTCGTCGGCCAGTTTCAGGAACGTGTTGCCGCCAGCCGGCGTGTCGCTGCCGAGCTGGATTTTGTAGACCTTGCCGCCCTTCATGGTGACGTCCACTTCTTCGACAGGGTGGGCGAGACCGAAGGGATCGAGGTTCGCCGGATGCTCATCGATGAGGCGCTCGGACGTGATTGTGCCGAGCGAGCCGGTGAGCGGGCTGACCACTTCCGAATCAGCCGCGTAGGCCTTCGGTGCGGTGATCGACCAGACATCCGACACCTTTTTGAGAACCACGGGCTCCGAGCCCAGATGGGTGATTTTGATCTCCTCCATCCGGGTGGGATCGGCCTTCAGAATGACCGGTGACTCGGCCGCCTTCTTCGTCTCCGTCTGCGGATGCTTCGTGGTCCACCAGACAAGGCCGCCCAGCACGGCCAGCAGACCGACCGCTGTATACAAACCGCCAGCCTTCATCCCTTCTTATCTCCGTTTAGCCCAGACCGAAATGCCCGAGATGATCACGAACAGCGGCAGGAAGATCACGCTGGTGAGGAACAGGAACCGCATCGAGTTGCCGGAGACCGTCAGGCGGCGGTCCTCCGGCTCCTTCGGCCGGATCGAGATCAGTTCCTCGTCGGACGTGAGCCAGTTCATCATGTTGAGCACGAGGTCGCGATTGCCGACCGGCGCCGCGATGATGTTGTTCGAGATCCAGTTCGAGCTGCCCACCACCACCACGCGGCCCTGCGTGTCGCCCGAGCCGACGGTCGCCGCGGCGCCGAGAACGAACGGCCCTTTGGCGGCTTTATCCAGATCGGACTCCTTGATCGGGAGCTTCGGGTCGGTGAGCGAGAAGCTGTCCTGCGTGCTCGAGAAAAGCTTCTCCGCCGGCGCCTTGACTTCGAGGCTGCGGGCCAGAGGATACACCGTGGCGTTATCCTGCATCGGGCGCACGATCACGTGCGACTCGTAGCTGCCGACCACCGGCGAGAGCTGGCCGAACAGCCGGCTTGCCGCGCCGAGATCGAGGATCACGTCGCCCTTCGGCGTGATGCCATACTCCTCGACGAGTTTGGCGAGAGCCGGGGTATCGCCCATCTTTTCACCCGGCAGATTGAGCACGGGATCGAAGTTGAACATGGCGCGGCCGCCGCCCTTGACGAAGTTGCGGATGGCGTCGATTTCCGGCTGCAGATAATCGCGCTTCGGGCCCGCCACTACGAGGATGGTGCAGGTCTTCGGCACTTCCGGCTTTTCGATGAGCGAGATGGTCTGCGTCTTGATGTTGTTCTTTTCCAGCTGGTCCTTGAGCGCCGAATAGCCTTCGCGGTCGGTATCTTCGAGCGTGTGTTCGCCCGAACCGTTGATGAAGCAGGCCATGTGGAGATTCGTCTTCAGCACGCGGACCAGCGCGCCGGTGAGCTCTTCTTCGGTGAGAGCTTTCGCCGTCTCCTTCTTCACGCCGTTATCGAGCACGATGTCGCCGAAGCTGTGCATGCCTTCGACGCGCGCCAGATCCGGGTTCTTGTCGGGATCGACGTAGCTGACCTCGAAATTCGGGGAGAGGTTCCTGTAGCGATCCATCATGTCGCGGGCGCGATCGTACTGGTCGCTCTTGTCGAAGTAGTAGACCTTGACCGGCTTTTTGAGGCCGGTGACGACCTTGATGGTCTGATCGGAAAGCGTGTAACGCTTGTTGGCCGTGACGTCGACTGACTTGTTGTTGTGGTTGGCAAGCCAGTTGGCAACCACGACGATGGCCAGAACGACGACGATGTAGAAAAACGCAAACGCGCCGTAACGCGTCTGCCGTGCCTTGATCCAGGCTTTGTTCTGTGAGTCGGCCATTACGCTCTCCACCTCAGCGAATCGAGCGACCGGGCCGTCATGAAGAGGCCGAGGAAGATCGCCGTCAGATAGAAGACGAGGTCTTTGGTATCGATGATGCCTCGCGAGAAGGGTTCGAAGTGGGTCAGGATCGAGCAGTAGGCGATGGCTGCGGCCCACGGCGCTTCGTTATAGGAAGTCACCCAGCTCAGCACCCAGAGCAGCAGGCAGACCGCGAAGGTCGCGCCGCCCGCGATGATCTGGTTTTTGGTGGTGCTCGAGATGAAGGTGCCGATGGCGAGAATCGTTCCGCCCTGCAGGATCAGGCCGAGATAGCCGGTGAGGATCGGGCGCAGATCCGGCCTGCCCCAGAACCAGAGCATGCCGACATTGATCGCCGAGATGGCAAGGATGCAGAGATACATGGTCATCGCGCCCGCCCACTTGCCGAGCACGATTTCCCAGTCGTTGAGCGGCGAGGTCATCAGCAGCTCGATGGTGCCGGAGCGCTTCTCTTCCGCGAAAAGCCGCATGGTGATCATGGGGATCAGGAACAGCCCGATAACGCTGGCATTCATTAGCAGTGGCAGGACCACCCACTCGTTTACGTCCATCGGCATGCCACCGCCCTGCATCATCGCCATCATGCTGCGGCTGACGAAGATCGCCGTAGCCACATAGAAAAAATAGCCGAAGATAACAGCGAAGAACGCCATGAGCAAATAGGCGAT
>DASPQQ010000309.1:0-2090 GCA_035624885.1 Bryobacteraceae bacterium
AACATCGGTGCGATCGGGATTCGGCGTGGGTATGAACTCGCCGATGGTGCTGTTGGAATCCTTGAAATACAGCTTCGCCACGCGCACCACATCTTCCGGCGTCACGTTTTTCAGCTCTTCGTAGTTGAGGAAGTAGAGCCGCCAGTCCCCGCTCGCGATCATGCTGGTGAGCTGCAGCGCCGCGCCCTGCGAGTTCGACATGCTCATTTCCATGCCCTGGAGGATGCGGGATTTGACGCGCTCCACTTCGTCCTTCGTGGGGGGCTCGGAGACCGCGCTGCGGATGGTTTCGACGATCGTCTTCTTCGCGTCGTCGAGCGACTGGTCATTGCTCAGGGTCGCCGAGGCGATGACGAAGCCGGGATCGTGCAGCTCGTTGTAATCCATCCGCACGGAGATGGCTTTCTTGTTGTCGATCAGCGACTTGTAAAGGCGTCCCGTACCACCGCCGCCGCGGCCGCCGCCGGTTTCCATGATGCCGCTCAGCACCTCGAGCGCGGCCGAATCCGGATGCGCGAGAGCCGGCGCATGCCAGCCGATCGTGACGATCTGATTCGATCCCACCCGGCGCAATTCCACCATGCGCTGGCCATCCTGCGTGGGTTCCACGGTGTAGGTTTCGTCCAGCTTGCGCCCGGGGCGCGGAATCGTGCCGACCGTGTCGGTCACCCACTGCAGGGTCTTCGATTCATCGAACCTGCCCGCGATCACGAGAACCGCGTTATCCGGCTGGTAGTACTTGTGATAGAAAGCCGCGAGGCGATCGATCGGCACTCGCTCGATATCGGCGCGGGAGCCGATGGTCGATTTGCCGTAGTTGTGCCAGAGATACATGGTGGAGAGCACGCGCTCTTCGAGAATGCGCGCCGGCATGTTCTCGCCCCGCTCGAACTCGTTCCGCACCACGGTCATCTCAGTATCGAGAAGCGGTTTCTCGATCCGCATGTTGACCATCCGCTCGGCTTCGAGGCCAAGGGCCCATTTCAGGTTGTCGTCGGTGGCGGTGAAAGTCTCGAAGTAGTTGGTGCGGTCGTAGTCGGTGGTGCCGTTCCACTGGGCGCCGTGATCGGTGAGTTCCTTCTTGATCTCACGGTCGTGCGTGGAGCGGATGAAGTTCATGTGCTCGAGCAGATGCGCCATCCCCGTCTCGCCGTAGCCCTCATGGCGTGAGCCGACGAGGTACGTCATGTTGACGGTGATCTTCGGGCTGGAAGGGTCCGGCAGCAGGAGCACGTGCAGCCCGTTCGGGTAGTCGTATTCCGTGATGCCGCCCATGGCGGGGCCTTTGCGGACCCCCTGGGGCAGAGTCTGGGAAAAAGCGGCGCTGGCCAGCGCGACGGCGGCAAGGAAGAGCTTCAGGCGCATCGGGACGTCTCCGGAATAAGCTGCTGACGAATGGTTCGACAGGGGACTGACCATTACGTTACTACATCCCGCGCAGGGCTATTTCTGAAACAGGACGGGATCGACGGAATCGGCCATGGCCTTGTAGCCGGCGTCGTTCGGGTGCAGGTGGTCGCCCGAGTCGTATTCGGGTTTGAATCGCGCGGGATGGGCGGGGTCGCGGGTGGTGGCGTCGAAATCGATGACGGCATCGTAGACATGGGAAGTACGGATCCAGCTGTTGAGCGCGGACCGTACCGTTTCGCCCTTCGCGCTGAAATAAGCCGCGCCTTCAAACGGCGTGAGCGTCGCGCCGATGACCTTGATGCCGTGGGCGTGGGCGCGGTCGATCATCTGGCGGTGCGCGCCGATTACGTCATCGGCTGTCACCGCCGTTGCAGACGTCCCGCCAGGGCCGAGGCCGCGGCCAATGTCATTGATGCCTTCGAGGATCACGAGCCATTTGACGCCGGCGCGGGCGAGGACGTCGTGATCGAAGCGGGCCAGAGCGTTGACACCCGCGCCATCGTGCAGCACCTGGTTGCCGGAGATGGCCTCGTTGACGACGGCGATCTGGGGTCCGCTCTTCGCCGAGAGAAGGCGCGCGGCCAGCACCGCCGGCCACATGCGGTTCGCATCAGGCGTGGAATGGAAACCGTCGGTGATTGAATCGCCAAACGCGATCGCGGCGGCGGTTGATTCCGGGG
>DASPQQ010000310.1:0-6685 GCA_035624885.1 Bryobacteraceae bacterium
CTGAGGAAAACCGGGACAGACTCCTTTTTCGCGTTACAAAACTTCTGCGTGAGAGCTGGGACGGCGCGAAAAAGGCTGTCTGTACCGGATTTTCCGGACCACGCTCGCAGCCGAATACCTGTGAACCGGAGTTCTCACACAGACTCTTCAGCCGCGTTCGGCGCTAGTTGGTTTTCTTTTTATCCGGAATCTCGATCTGCACGAAACCTGGAGCCCCTTCTTCGGGTTCTTCTTCAAAGTCGGGCGCGACGATGGCGTAGATCATGTCCAGCTTGTCCTGCAGGGCGCTGTTCTGTTCTTCCAGCTGCCGGATGCGCTCGAGAAGCTCTTTTTCGGTCGGCATTCTTATTTCTATTGTGATCTACTGTTTCCGATGGGTTTCGCACTCTGGATCGACGGCGAGCGGGGTCTGGCCTGGGCGCAGGGCACTCACGAGTATCGTCCCATGGGTACTGCCGTGATCGCCCGCTCCGACCAGTTCCGCCCCCGCGACTTCGCTCAGTTGCGCCGCCGCCCCCGTCACCTCGACGAGTCCTTCGCCGGTTTCTTCGGATCGCTCGAAGATATCAACGGCCGGCTCCGCACCTCATCCGCCTGGAGACTATCCTGGACCCCCGCACATTTGCGCTAGACCGCCCCGTATTGCGGTTCGCCATGATCTCACTGATCTCCTCGGTGATCGACAACGGCATCTTCTATCTCGTCTTCGGCGCGACCGCCCTCATCGCCGCTTCCCAGGCCATCGCGCGCGTCATCTCCGTTCTCTTCAATTACGCCGCCGTGCGCAACACCGTCTTCCGCAGCGGCCAGCCGCACGGCATCCTGCTGCCGAAATATCTGTTCCTTGTGGCCCTCAACGCCCTGCTCTCCTACGTCGGCATCCGTTTTCTCACGTCCATCACATCCATCCCCGTTGTTGCCGCCAAGATGATCGCCGAAACCATTCTCTTCCTCTTGAACTATGCCGCACAAAAGGTTTACGTCTTCCGGCACAGCGGAGAACAGCCGCTTTCCTGAACTGCTATCGCTGGCCTGAACTGCTATTCTGGAACTGCAATTCGACACGGAGCCAGAGTGGACATAGACCTCGGAACACTCAAAAGCGAAATTCTCGACTACCTGGAAAGCTCCGATTTTGCCGTTTTCCGCAGCCAGCCGGGCGGGCTGGATGGCATGGCCGTGATCATGTGGGATACCGACGCCTGGCCCGATTACCGCGCCTTCCTCGAGACCGCGAAGAAGATCGGCGAGAAGCTCATTCTCTTTTCCTCGCGCGAACTCTCCGAAGAGGAAATCGACGAAGCGCGTGACGGAATCGAAGGCATGGAACTCACGCGCGAGGAACTCCGCGACATGGAGGGCCGTCTGAACCGCGCCAGCCGCCACATCGGCGATACCTGCTCGCTCGAACTCGCCTTCAGCCACGGCGCCAACCAGTACGTCTACGAAATCCATCCCGACTGGTACAACGACTTCATCGATCTCTGCGACGAGATCGAATCCGTTTTCCCTTCTGACGAAGGCGAGGATGCCGGCAACGACGGGCTCGGCGGCTACTACTCGAACAACTAGCCGGTGGGTTTTTCCACCGCCGCTCGACGTGCCCTCGCTGGGGCTGCCCCCGGCCGCCGCACGCATTCTCTGGCAGCGCGGCTACCGCGACGCGGCATCCATCGACCATTTCCTCAACCCGCGTCTCGAAGATCTCCGCGATCCTTTCCTGCTCAAAGACATGGATCGCGCCGTCGCGCGCATCCGCCAGGCAATCGCGTGGAATGAGCTCATTGAAATCCACGGCGACTACGACGTCGACGGCGTCACTTCGACCGTCATCCTGAAGAAGGCCCTCGCCATAGCCGGGACCACGGCGTCCTGGCACATCCCGCACCGCCTCAACGACGGCTACGGCATGCAGCCCGCTGCCGTCGAAGCAGCCGCTGCGCGCGGCGTGAAACTGATCGTCAGCGTCGATAACGGCATCCGCGCCACGCCCGCAATCGAGCGTGCCAACGAACTCGGCATCGACGTCATCGTCACCGATCACCATCTGCCCGAATCCGACCTCCCGCCCGCCATCGCCGTCATCAATCCCAATCGCCTCGATTGCAGTTATCCCAATCCTAACCTCTGCGGCGCGGGTGTGGCGTTCAAGCTGGCGCACGCGATCCTCGCCGGGCTCGGCTGGCCCGAAGCCAAACTCGCGCGCGTGCTTGAGTCGTTCCTGAAACTCGTCGCCATCGCCACTGTTGCCGACATCGTGCCGCTCACCGGCGAAAACCGCGTGATCGTGAAGCACGGGCTTGCCGGTCTCGGCGAAGTGCGCAATCCCGGCCTTCGCGCGCTGCTCAGAGCCGCCGGCTTCAGCGAGAAGATTCCAGACGCGACCGAAGTCGCCTTCCGCATCGCCCCCGCCATCAACGCATCCGGCCGGATGGACAGTGCGTCGAAGGCCGTCCACATGTTCCTCACCGATCATCCGGAAGAAGCGGAATCCATCGCCCAGGAACTCTTCCAGCTCAACCAGGAACGACAGGCCGCCGAGCGGCTGATGGTGAACGAAATCTTCGCGCGCTGCGCCGAGACGACGGTCACCGATTCCGATGCCGCGCTCGTTCTCTGGGGCGCAGGCTGGCATCGCGGCGTGGCCGGAATTGTCGCAAGCCGCGTGGTCGAAAGGTTTCATCGGCCAGCCATCGTTCTCGGCGTCGAAAACGGCGTGGCCAGCGGCTCCGGCCGCAGCATCGCCGCTTTTCATTTGCTTGACGCGCTTGAAAGCATGCGCGAGATCTTCACCAGGTTCGGCGGTCACGCCCACGCCGCCGGCGTCACGCTCCCCGCGGAATCTCTGGAGCACTTCCGCGAGCGCCTGCGCCAGTGGGCCTTCCAACGCCTCACACCCGAAGACATGCGGCCCGAAGTGAAGATCGATGCAGTCGTCGATCTGAGCGAAGTGAACGACGCGCTCTGGCTCGCCCTCGAACAGATGGCGCCCTTCGGCATGGACAACCCCAAACCCCGCTTCGCCGCGCGAGCCGTCGATCTGCTCTCGCCGCCGCAGGTCTGGAAAGAGAAGCACGTCCGCTTCGCCGTGCGTCAGGGCAACCGCACGCTGGCTTTCAAAGGCTGGGGCCTGGCTCATCTCGCGACGGAACTGGCAGACGTCAAAACCATCGACGTCGCGTTTGAAATCGAAAGAGGCTGGCAGGGCGGGTGGGATCTCATTGCGCGGGCGGCTCGGCCTGCTGAGTAGTTGTGTGTGCGCGCGCCTTCAAAGCGCGTATGAATCGACCGATGGAATCCGCGGCCTCGAGGATGTCGTTCAGGTACAGACTCTCATGCCGCATACACGAGCTGGGCGTCGCGGAGGACCGATTCCCGGATCAAAGGCTTCAGCCCTTTCTTCGAGACGAGGTCCACCCTGCGCCCGATGAGCTTCGTGAGATCGAGCATGAGCCCCGAGTACTCAAAAAGATCGACTCGCGCGTCGGGTTGAAATTCGACGAGGAGATCGATGTCACTGGTTGGACTCATCTCGCCGCGAGCGGCGGATCCGAATACGGATAGTTCACGGACGTGGTACTGCCGGCAGAGGCTAGCGAGAGCGCCTTCGTCGATCCGCGCATCGCCGAGATGGATCGTCCTGCTCATTTTCTTACTTCATTTTATCGGTGTCTTGAGGTTTTGACCACGACGCGATGAACGAGCCGCGTGCCGACAGCATGGCCATCTCCGGTCCGGGAGGTTCGGCGGCATCAAGCGGAACGGCCAGCCGGGTTCCATCTTCGAAGGTCACAGATAGTATCCGAGTGCTTTCCGAAGTAGATTGCACAACCTTGCCGATTTGTCCGCATAGCGCATCGCGATACCCCGCCGCACCCGGACCGAACGCCCGATCATCGCGAAAAAGCACCGGGCCCGCGAGCGCGGCCAGTACCAGGCCGTCGAAATTGAACTCGATGTAGTCCAGAACAAAGGACACTGAAATGAGTTTGCGCGTATCAATCAGATAAAGGTCGGCTTCATTGAACGGGTGCTCCGCCGCCTGCGTATGTCACCATAACAGCTTGATCGTCACCCTGACCATGAACCCGGCCATCGACCGCACCATCTCGGTCGATCGGCTCGCCTTTGACGACCGCGCCTATATCCTTTCGAGCAAGGATTCGCCCGGCGGGCGTGGCATCAACGCTGCTTCCGTGATCCATTCCTTCGGCGGCCGGACGCTGGCCATCGTTCCCACCGGCGGCGATCGCGGCGCGCGCCTGGAAGACTTCATCAACGGCTGCGGTTTCCCCGTCACCACCGTCCGCATCAAAAACGACATCCGCCGCAACTTCACCATCACGGACCGCCACGGCCTGACCGTCAAACTCAACGAACTCGGCCCGCGCCTGAGCCGCGAAGAACTCGCCGCCATCGAAGCGGTAGTGGAAGAACAGCTCTCGAAAGCCTCCTGGCTCATGTTGTGCGGGAGCCTCCCTCCTGGCGTTCCGGCCGGCTTTTACGCCGCCCTCATCGCGCGCGCCAAAGTGAAGAACGTGAAAACGCTTCTCGATACCGACGGTGAATCGCTGGTGCAGATCGTCGAATCCGGTCCGGATGTCCTCACTCCGAACCAGCAGGAAGCCGAACGTCTGCTCAATACGGTTCTCCTCACGCGCTCCCACTCGCTCACGGCAGCAAAGAAGATCCAGTCGATGGGCGCCGAATCGGTGGTCCTTTCGCTCGGCAGCCGCGGCGCGGTCGGCGCGACCGCAACGGAGCTCTGGGAAGCCGTGCCGCCGCGCGTCGATGCCATCTCGCCCATCGGCGCGGGCGATGCCATGGCCGCCGCATTCATGTGGTCGCTGCAGAACGGCGATTCGTTTCCGGACGCGCTACGCTGGGGCGTGGCTGCGGGAACAGCGTCGGCGAAGCTGCCTGGCATGACGTTCGCCACTCTCCCGCAGGCGCGCGAAATCTACGAGGACGTCGATCTCCGCCGCGTCGAGCTGTGAGCAGCCACGCGCCCGACACCTCACCGAAGCCCGGCCTGCTGAAGTCGGCAGGCATCGTTTCCGCCGCCATCGCTACAAGCCGCCTCACCGGCCTCGTGCGCGAGAGCATCCTCAGTTCTCTCTTCGGTGCGGGCGCGACTTACGACGCCTATGTGCTCGGCTTCCGCATCCCGAGCCTTGCGCGTGAACTGTTCGCCGAAGGCGCGCTCTCATCCGCCTTCATCCCCACGTTCACCCGGTTCCTCACCACGAAGAGCCGCGAAGAAACACGCGAGCTTTCGAACATCACGGGGACCATGGTGATGGTCGCGACCGGCGCCTTCTGCCTGCTCGGTATGCTGTTCGCGCCGCTGATTGTCGGGCTCTTCGCGCCCGGCTTTCACGCCGTGCCGGGGAAAACGGAACTCTCGATCTCGCTCGTCCGCACGATGTTCCCGTTCCTGCTCCTGCTCGCGCTTTCCGCGCAGGCGCAGGGGATTCACAACGCGACGCACAGCTTCGGCATCCCCGCCGTTTCGCCCGCGCTGTTCAATATCGCGTCAGTCATCGCCGGCCTGATCCTCGGTTACTGGATCGGCCCGCACATCGGACTCTCGCCGATTCGCGGTATGGCATTCGGCATCGTCTTCGGCGGCGCGGCGCAACTCGTGGTGCAGTTGCCGGGCGTGTGGCGCGCCGGATTCGCGTGGCGCCCGCGCTGGAATCTGCGGGAGAACCTGCGCAACGAAGGCGTGCGCCAGATCCTCAGCCTCATGGGACCGGCCGTGATCGGCAGCGCATCGGGCCAGATCAACATACTGGTGAACACCAACTTCGCCGCCGGACTCAGGGACGCTTCGGGCCACGTGATGAACGGCCCAGTGAGCTGGCTGGCGTACGCCTATCGATTCTTCGGGCTGCCGATGGGCGTGTTCGGTGTGGCCATTGCGTCCGCAGCTCTGCCCAGGCTCTCGCGCAGCGCCGCGCTCGCCGATTTCGCCGAATTCCGCGAAACGCTGGCGCGTTCGATCATCATGATCCTGCTGCTCACGGTGCCCGCATCAGTCGGGCTCGCGCTGCTCGGCGAGAGCATGATCGGGATCGTCTATCAGCACGGCCGCTTCCTCGCTTATGACACGCACCAGACCGCGCTCGCGCTCTCCTGCTACGCCGTTGGCCTCGCGGCTTATGCGGGAATGAAGCTCATCGCACCGGCGTTCTACGCGCTCGGCGACGCGCGGACGCCCGCGCTGGTGAGCCTCGCTTCCGTCGCGGTCAACGCCGCCACGGCTTTCACCATGGTGCGCATTTTCAGCTTCGGCCATGCGGGTCTCGCGCTCTCGACCTCGGTGGTCGCTACCTTCAGCTCCATCGCTCTGCTGCTTTTCCTGCGCGGCAAAATCGGCGGCATTCATGGAGGGGAATTACTGATGAATGCGCTGAAAATCGCAATTGCCGCCAGCGTGATGGGCGTCATCTGCTGGTTCGTGGTGCGGGAATCGCACCTGGTTTTCACCGGGCTGTCCGCCCGCATCGCCGATATCGTGTTCGGCATCCCGGCCGGCGCGGCATCGTTCTACGCCGCTGCCAGCGCGCTCGGCGTGGCGGAGCTGGCGGGCGCAACCGAATCGGTTTTGCGCAGGTTTCGCGGCCCCTCCTGATCAACAGCGCCTGATAAACTTTTGTCTTCCAATGCTTCCGGATATTGA
>DASPQQ010000311.1:0-3116 GCA_035624885.1 Bryobacteraceae bacterium
TGTATGCCGAGGCGCTTGATGAGAGCGGCGGCTTCGAGCGCGGCCATCACGCCAGCGCCGTCGTCATGCGCGCCCTGGCCGACGTCCCACGAATCGAGATGGCCTCCAATGACGACGACCTCGCCAGGCTTCTCGCGGCCGATGATGTCGCCGGTCACGTCGGCCGAAGTGGCGTCGGGCTCGAAATGGCTTTCCATCTGGAGATGCACGCGCACGCGCTGGCCGGATTGAACCAGGCGGTGCAGGTAGATGGCGTCTTCCACGGTAATGGCGGCGGCGGGGATTTTGGCCTCGGTCGATTCATAGTTGAGAGCGCCGGTGTGCGGATCGCGCAGGCTGTGCGGCGTGATGGAGCGGACGAGTACGCCGACCGCGCCCAGGCGCGCGGCCCGCGAGGCCCCGGAGACGCGGTAAATCACCGTTTCGCCGTACTCGACATAAGGCACGTCAAAGACGACGATCTTTCCGGTCACCGCCCTCTCGCCGAGTTTATCCAGTTCCGCAAAACTTGAAACCACCACGATCTCCGCCGTGATGCCGCCGCGCGGCGTGGCAACGCTGCCGCCGAGGCCCAGCATGAACAGGGACTTCTGGAGCGGCTCCACCAGGCTGGCGGATTCCGAGCCGCGAATCCACCGGGGAACATTGGTGGTGATCATATGGACGTTCTGCAGGCCGACGCCCTTCATCTCGTCGACGGACCACTCGACGGCCTTCATGAGGGCGAGTGAGCCGCTGAGGCGGTTTCCGATCCGGTCGCAGAGGTACTGGAGGCGATCGAGGCCGGCATTGCTCGAGAGAGCAGCGTCGATCAGGCGGTCGGCCGCCTGGGTGTAAGTACCCGCGATGGTTTCGGCGTTATCTTTTTCTCCGCCCGCGACTGCGCAGGCCGAGAGGGCTGCCAGAAGCGCCAGCCCGCGAATGAGCATAGCTCTTACTATCCCGCAAATTTGCGGAAAAGACGACCGAGCGGGTCGAAGAACTCGTCGACGACGCGTTCCTTGAGCGGAATGATGGCATTATCCGTGATGTGGATGTGCTCGGGGCAGACCTTCGTGCAGCACTTGGTGATGTTGCAGTAGCCGATGCCGTGCTCGTCCTTGAGGTCCTTCAGACGGTCGCCGGTATCGAGCGGATTCATCTCGAGCTGCGCGGTGTAGATGAGGAAGCGCGGCCCGATGAATTCGCCGTGCAGATGGTGGTCGCGCAGCACGTGGCAGACGTCCTGGCAGAGGAAGCACTCGATGCACTTGCGGAATTCCTGCGGGCGGTCGACGTCGGCCTGCTGCATGCGCCAGGAGCCATCGGGAGCGTCCGGCTTGCGCGGCTTGAACTTTTTGATCGTCTTCTTGACTTCGAAGTTCCAGCTCACGTCGGTGACCAGATCGCGGATGAGCGGGAAGGTCTTCATGGGCTCGATGGTGACGGGCCTGTCGAGCGGAATCGAATTGAGCCGCGTCATGCACATCAGCTTCGGCATGCCGTTGATCTCGGCCGAGCAGGAGCCGCATTTGCCGGCTTTGCAGTTCCAGCGGACGGCCAGATCGTTGGCCTGCTGGGACTGGATCTGGTGGACGGCGTCGAGCACCACCATGCCTTCGGAGATCTGGGTCGTGTAGTCCTGGAACCCGCCGGTCGCGCGGTCGCCGCGCCAGATGCGGAACGTGGCCGTGTTACTCACGATTTCATCTCCTCAATGATCTGTTTCATTTCTTCCGTCATGGGCGGCAGCGGCTCGCGGCTCAGAGCCATGGAGCCATCGGCCGCGCGTGAAACGCGCAGGTTGAACTTCGCGGCCTCGTCGCTCTTGTTCGGATAATCCTCGCGGAAATGCGCGCCGCGGCTTTCCTTGCGTTCGAGAGCCGAGATGGTGACCGCTTCGGCCACCGTCAGCAGATTGCGCAGATCGATCGAAGTGTGCCAGCCGGGATTGTATTCGCGGTTGCCGTGAACCACGACGTTCGCGGCCTCTTTCTTCAGTTCCTGGAGCCCGGCAAGCGCCTGCTCCATTTCGCCCTGCTGCCGCACGATGCCGACGAGCGACTGCATCATGTCCTGCAGCTTGTGCTGGACTTCGTAGGGCGGAATGCCGCCGGTTCTTTCAAACGGCGCGAGAGCTTCGCGGGCGATCTGTTCCACCTGATCGTTGTTGATGGTTCCGGCGCTGTGTTCTTTGGCGAACTTCGCGGCATGTTCGCCGGCCAGTTTGCCGAAAACCAGAAGGTCGGAGAGCGAATTGCCGCCGAGGCGGTTGGCGCCGTGAAGTCCGGCAGCCACTTCGCCCGCGGCGAAGAGGCCGGGAACGTCCGACATCTGCGTATCGCCATTGACGCGCACGCCGCCCATCACATAGTGCGTGGTGGGGCCGATTTCCATCGGGACCTTCGTGATATCCAGATCCGCAAGCTGCATGAACTGGTGGTACATGCTGGGCAGCTTGCGCTTGATGTGCTCTTCCGAGTTCGGAATCTTTTCCTTGATCCAGGCGATATCAAGAAAGACGCCGCCATGGGGGCTTCCCCGCCCCTGCTTCACTTCGCGGTTGATGCAGCGCGCCACGTGGTCGCGCGTCAAAAGCTCCGGTGGACGGCGGGCGTTCTTGTCGCCCGTCACATAGCGCCAGCCTTCTTCTTCGTTGTCGGCGGTTTGCGGTTTGTAGTTGTCCGGAATATCGTCGAACATGAACCGCTTGCCGTCCTTGTTGCGCAGCACGCCGCCTTCGCCGCGCACGCCTTCGGTCACGAGGATGCCGCGCACGCTGGGCGGCCACACCATGCCGGTGGGATGGAACTGTACGAACTCCATGTCCATGAGCATTGCCCCGGCGCGATACGCCAGCGAATGCCCGTCGCCCGTGTATTCCCAGCTGTTGCTGGTGATCTTGAAAGCACGGCCGATACCGCCCGTCGCGAGCACCACGGCCTTCGCGCCATAGAGGCGGAAGCGGCCGCGTTCGCGGTCATAACCGAATGCGCCGACCACGCGGCCGGCGTCGGTGAGGAGTTCCAGAATCGTGCACTCCATATGGACATCGATGCCGAGATGGATGCCGTGATCCTGCAGGGTGCGGATCATTTCGAGGCCGGTGCGGTCGCCCGTGTGAACAAGCCGCGGGT
>DASPQQ010000312.1:0-8105 GCA_035624885.1 Bryobacteraceae bacterium
TTCGATGCGGCGCACGCCGGCCGAGATACTGCTTTCCGAAGTGATCCGGAAAACCCCGATATCGCCGGTACGGCTCACATGCGTGCCGCCGCAGAGTTCCCTGCTGAAATCGGGTACGGTGACGACGCGAACCTCTTCGCCATATTTCTCCCCGAACAGGGCCATGGCGCCGGAGGAAATCGCCTGATCGATCGGCATCACCTTCGTCGAAACCTGCGTGTTGCGCAGAATCTGCTGGTTCACGAGACGCTCGACTTCGGCGATTTCCGCCGGGTCGAGCGCCGCGTAGTGCGAGAAGTCGAAACGCAGCCGCGGCGGTTCCACAACGCTGCCGGCCTGCTTGACGTGCGGCCCGAGAACCTGGCGCAGCGCGGCGTGGAGCAGATGCGTGGCGGTGTGGTTCCGCATCGTCGACCAGCGCTCCGCGGCACCCACCTGCGCGCGCAGTTCCGCGCCCAGCGAGATGGGAGCCAGCGTCCTGATGCGATGCACCGAGAGGCCGGGAACGGCGGGATACGTGCTCTCGACCGTCGCGACCTTTTCGCCCGTATGGGCGTCGAACAGGGCGCCTCTGTCGCCCACCTGTCCGCCCATTTCGGCGTAAAACGGCGTCTGGTCGAGCACCAGTTCCGCGTCCGTGTGGGCGGGCAGATGTTCCACCAGTTGCTGTCTGACGACGAGGCCCGTGACGGTCGAGACGGTATCGAGATTGTCGTAACCGAGGAACTTCGTGCGCCCTCTGGCCAGCAGCTCCTGGTAAGCCGGGATGACAGCGCCTTTTTCCGCGCCTTTCCAGGAAGCGCGCGCGCGTTCGCGCTGCTGCCGCATCTCGGCTTCGAAAGCTTCGCGGTCGATCGCAACGCCGCGCTCGCGCGCGATATCTTCCTGTTCGTCGAGCGCGAGGCCATAGGTGTCATACAGCTTGAACGACATCGGCCCCGGTATCGTCCCGCCGGAAAGCTTCGAAATCTCCTCGCTGAAAACCCGCTCGGCGACGAGGAAGGTGCTCGCGTAGCGATGTTCCTCGTCCTTCACCACGCGGGCCACGCGCTGGATCGATTCCAGCATCTCCGGATAGGCCGGGCCCATCAGTTCCGCCACGAAGCCGGTGAGCTGGTAGAGGTAAGTGTCCTGTTTGCCGATCAGCCGGGCGTGGCGCATGGCGCGGCGCATGATCTTGCGCAGCACGTAGCCGCGCCCTTCGTTCGAAGGCAGAATGCCGTCGTTGATCAGGAACGCGGTGGCGCGGGCGTGATCGGCATTGATGCGCAGCGCGGTGTCGGTCTTCGCGTCGGCGCCGTATTCGACGCCGCACAGCTCCCCGGCGCGGTGGATGATGGGCAGGATCAGGTCCGTGTCGTAGTTGGAGATTTTTCCCTGCATCACGGCGGCGATCCGTTCGAGCCCCATGCCGGTGTCGATCGAAGGACGCGGCAGCGGCGTCATTGCGCCCGAGGCGTCGCGATTGAACTGCATGAACACGAGATTCCAGATCTCGACGAACCTTCCGCCGCCATCGAGCGGGAATTCTTCCTTTTCGCGGCCCGGTTCAGCGGCGCCGGGACCGAGATCGTAGTGGATCTCCGAGCACGGCCCGCAGGGGCCCGTGTCGCCCATCTGCCAGAAGTTGTCTTTTTCGTCCATCCGGAAGATGCGGCTCTTCGGCACGCCGGCCACCTGCTGCCAGAGCCGCTCGGCTTCGTCGTCTTCCCGGAAGACCGTGATGTAAAGTTTGTCCTTCGGCAGGCCGTAGTCTTTCGTGATCAGATCCCAGGCGAACTCGATGGCTTCGGCTTTGAAATAGTCGCCGAAGGAGAAGTTGCCCAGCATCTCGAAAAAGGTGTGGTGGCGGCGCGTGTAGCCGACGTTTTCGAGATCGTTGTGCTTGCCGCCCGCGCGCACGCACTTCTGGGAGGTGGTTGCCCGTACGTAGTCGCGCGTTTCGAGGCCCAGAAAGACTTCCTTGAACTGGTTCATGCCGGCGTTGGTGAACAGCAGCGTGGGGTCGTTGGCGGGCAGCAGGGAACTGCTGCGCACCACACGATGCCCGCGGGCGGCAAAAAAGTCGAGAAAACGCTGGCGGACGTCGGTTCCGGTCACAGTAGTCCTTGAGAAGCGGGAATAATTCGATTATAAGAGTGCGGCGGCTGCCGGTCCGGCAGGTGATTGAAACCTTTGCCGTTCCGCTGACACACGGTAGAATAGGAACCGGCTTCTGATCAACGACCCCCATGGCTGAAGACTTGAGGAACCAATCCCTGTCGCCACTGGATCCAGTGGTGTCACAGGCGCTCGCGGAGCGCTATACCGTATACCAGGCGGTCCCGGAGAGCGCGGAAAGCCAGGAACCGGCGCTGCCTCTCTCGCACTATCTCTGGATCCTCCGCCGGCACGCCTTGGCGCTGATCACGTTCGTCCTCGTGGCCGCGGGCGCCACCTATATCGTTTCCTCGCGCCTGACCCCGATGTACGAATCGACCGCGACTCTGGACGTGGATCGGATGATTCCGACCGGAGTGATCGGACAGGACGCCAATTCGGTCCGGGCCGCCGGAAACGATACAGACCTGTTTCTGACTACACAAGTCGAATTGATTCAGTCGGATTCTGTTCTGCGGCCGGTTGCCCAGCGTCTGCGCATGGGAGCTGTCGAAACCGGCAAGCCCACCAACGATTCGTCCCGCGTGAAAGAGGCGCCGATACGGTTCGCGGGCCTGCGAGTCAGCCGGCCTCCCAAGACTTTTATCCTGCGCATCACCTATCGCTCGCCCGACCCCGAATTCGCGGCCAAAGTCGCCAACGCCGTCGCCGAAAGCTACAAGCAGCATCTTTTCGACATCCGCTATCAGGCGGCGACCGACCTGACCGGATTCATGGCGAAGCAGATCGACGAACTGCGGGCCAAGATGGAGCTTTCCTCCGAAGCTCTCGCGAAGTTCGAAAAGGAAACCGACGTCATCAGCCCGGAAGAGAAGACCAACATTCTTTCCTCCCGCCTCGTCCAGCTCAACACCGAGTACACGAACGCCCAGGCTGACCGGATTCGCAAGGAAGCCGCGGAGAATTCGGTCCAGAGCGGTTCGTTTGAGGCGCTCGAAGTGTCCACGCAGGGCGATCAGATTCGCTTGTTCGCGCAGCGCGTGGAGGAGGAGCAGGAGAAGTTCGGCCTGATCCAGTCCCAGTACGGTGTCAATCACCCTGAGTACAAAAAGGCCGCGGCGCATCTGGCGGAAGTTCAGCGCCAGCTGGAAGCCATGAAGGCCAACGTGGCGCAACGCGTGGCTGTCGAGTACAAAGACTCCGTGAACCGCGAGCAGATGCTCAAGAAAGCCCGCGACGAAGTCAAGGACGAATACGACAGCATCAACGCCCGTTCGTTTGAATATCAGTCCCTCAAGCATGACGCGGATGCGGATAAAGCGCTTTACGATGAGCTGAACCGGAAGATCAAGGAAGCCGGGATCAACGCGAGCTTCCAGAACAGCTCGGTTCGCCTGGCCGATCCCGCCCGCCCGGCTCTGCACCCGGTGTTCCCCAGAACCAGCATGAATGTGATGCTGGCCTTTCTGTCGTCAACCCTGCTTGGCATCGGAGCGATCTTTATCTCCGAGAGGCTCGATCACTCGCTGCGCGATCCGGAACAGATCCAGCGGCAGTTCCAGACCGAGATTCTCGGTTCGCTGCCGATGGTCAAGTCCTGGCGCGGGCATCTGCCGAGCACGGCCGGTGGCGCCAAACACAGGCCTTTCTTCGGGAGCAGCACCGGCGCCGTCAACGCTTACGAGGAAGCCGTCCGCACTCTTCGCGATTCCATTCTGCTGCCCAACAGCACCCACCGGCCCAGGAACCTCCTGGTCACTTCGGCCACGCCCCGCGAAGGAAAGACGACCACGGCTGTACATCTGGCGATCGCGCACAGCCAGCAGAAGCGCAGAACTCTGCTGATCGACGGAGACCTGCGGCGCCCCGGCGTATACCACCACGTCGGCCTGAAGAACGAAGCCGGACTTTCCAACGTGATCAACGACGGAGCTCTCTGGCGCGACCTGCTGGTCACCCCGGAGGGTCTGCCGCATCTTTCGGTACTGCCGGCCGGCCCGCCCTCGCGCCGCGCCGCGGACGCGCTCGGCGAGACTCTGCGAAATGTTCTCACGGAAGCTTCGGGCGACTTCGACCTGGTCATCTGCGACGCGCCGCCGCTGCTCGGTTTCGCCGAAACCCTGCAGCTCGCTTCGCTCGTCGACGGGGTCGTGGTTGTGGCCCTGGCGGGGCAGACGGAACGCAACGCCGTGGGCAGCGTTCTCAACAACCTCAAGCGGCTGAAGGCGAACGTGATCGGCATCGCCCTGAACGAAGTCCGCACCGATATGGGCGAGCGCTATTATTACTACGGTTATTACGGCAAGTACTACAGCCGCTATTACAAACCTCTGAAAGATTAGACCAGGACAGACGGATCCCGGCCGTATGGAAGACGAGAATATTCGCCTCGTCAGGCGTCACCTGGCGGAGAGCGCGGCTGTCAAGGAGCGGCTCGCCGAGGCTGCCGCGCCTGCCATTGCACAGGCCGCTATCAGACTGGCTCAGGCGGTATCCGGCGGCGGCAAAATCCTGCTGTGCGGCAACGGCGGCAGCGCCGCCGACTGCCAGCACATCGCGGCGGAACTGACCAACCGGCTGCGTGCTTCCACCGAACGCCCCGGCATCCCCGCCATCGCCCTGACAACCGACACGTCGTATCTGACCGCCCGCGCCAACGACTGCGGATTTGACGGTGTCTATGAACGCCTCGTCGCAACCCTCGGAGCGCGTGGCGACGCCCTCATCGCCATCAGCACGAGCGGCGTTTCCGGCAACGTCATCCGCGCCGTCCAGTGCGCGCGGGAACGAAGCATGCTCACCATCGGCCTTCTCGGCGGCACGGGTGGCCAGCTGGCCGGTATGGTGGATGTTGCCATCGTCGTTCCCAGCCCTTCAACCCAGCACATTCAGGAAGCGCACATCGCCGTGGGGCATATCCTGTGCGAAATCCTCGAAGAAACTTTGTATGGGGAGAGAGTCGCTGGAGGCGCGGGTCGGAATCGAACCGACGAATAAGGGTTTTGCAGACCCTGGCCTTACCACTTGGCTACCGCGCCGTTCTTTTGAACATAGCACGGCTCAGGTCAGTCTGGCCGCACGAGCGAGAGTTTCCCTGTACTTGCGGACGACGGCCCCGAGCGAATGGTGTTCGCGGATGTGGGCCGCGGCTTCGGCGCCAATCTGGCGGGCCACGCCGGGGTACTTCTCGATCAGGGCCATCTGGGCGAACAGTTCTTCCATTTCCGCCGGTCCGGGGCTGACGCGCAGCATCGCTGTCTCCGGGATGTCCGCGTTCTCCGCAATATCGCTGCCGATCACCGGCTTGCCGAGGCCCATCAGGCGAATCGCGATACCGGAAGTTTCGCCGGCCGCCGGATAGCGGAGGTTCACGCCGCAATCGACGGCTGCCGTCGCGAGGCGCAGTTCGCGTTCCGTGAGGTGTCCCCGACGGTGGATGGCAGGGTGGTCCGCTTCCGTGGCGAGAAGGCGGCCGAGGTCCGGCGAAACCGCTTCCCCGGCGAGCAGCAGGACGACGTCCCGGCCCGCCGCATGCAATCTGCGAAACGAAGCCAAACTTGGCATAACTCGTTTGGTTTCTCTTAGATAGCCGAATATTCCGAAGACTGTAGTAGTTCGGCCCGCGCCAAGGCCCTCGCGAAGCCTGGCAATCTCTTCAGAGCTGAAGGTCTCGGTCCCGGGATCATGGAAATGGGGGATGACGGTCAGCTCTTTCGCGCCGTGCGCCCGGGCGATGGCCGCCGCGCCGGGATTATGGACGATCACGGCCTTCGAGGCTTCGACCACGCGGCGGATCATCGGGAAACGGAAATACCGGGGGTCCGTGCCGGAGCGGGCGCGCTCGCGCCAGAGTTCCTCGCCGAGTTCGCGGCGCCACTCGCCGTAGTTGAAGACCCATTCGGCGAGGTACTGCTCTTCAGAAAGGCGCCCGAGCAGGAAGTGATGCAAAACGGCATCGTGCAGCACGATGACGCCGGGCTCGCGCAGCGCGCGATCGTAGACCTCCGCGTGAAGCCGGTTGTTGCCGAGGTGGTAAAGGTTAACCGGGATGTCGCCGAGGGCCCGGGTCAGCGCCTCGGCATAGTCCGCGACGCCGCTGTGGGATCCGGGAGCAGGCGCCCACGAGGCGGCGTTCAAAGCTTCTTCCTGCGTCCGAAGAGCGCGGTGCCGATGCGCACCCAGGTCGCGCCTTCTTCGATCGCCACTTCGAGATCGTTCGACATGCCCATCGAGAGTTCGGGAATCCCGTGCCGCGCGGCAAGTTCGCGCAGCCGCGTGAAGTACGGGCGCGAGACTTCCGGATCTTCCGACCACGGCGGAACCGTCATCAGGCCGCGCAGCGCAAGGTGCGAAGACTCGCGGACCGCTTCGACGATGGCCGGAAGATCCGCTTCCGCCGCGCCGGATTTCGATTCTTCTTCGGAGAGCTTCACCTCGATCATCACGTCGAGCGGCGTCCGTTCGGCATCGAGACGGCGCGCCAGCTTCACGGAATCCACCGAATCGACCGAGCGAAACAACTGCGCGGCTTTTTTCGTCTTGTTCGATTGCAGATGACCGATGAGGTGAAAATGGGCGCCGGCGAGATCGGCAACCGCGGGGGCTTTGCGCTCCATTTCCTGCACGTAATTCTCACCGAATTCGCGCAGGCCGAGCGCGTACGCTTCGCGGATAGCTTCAGGCCCGAAGACCTTGGTCACCGCGAGCAGGCGCACCGACGCCGGATCGCGGCGGGCGCGGGCCGCGGCGGCGTCCATCCGTTCCCTCACGCGTGCCAGCCTGTCAGCGAGCGAGTCCAATCAAACCGATGATAGTAGAGTGACACCGGAGGACAATGTTACAAAATAAATCCTTGCCCCTGCCGGGGATTTCGAAGGACACTGAAACTTTAAAGCGAGGAATCCGAGACGTTGGAAAAGAACGGCCGTAAAGGCTCTCTGGTACTGGAACCGACCGACCGCTGGTCGGTGCAGGACGCCGCCGAGTTGTTCGATGTGGCGAGTTGGGGAAAGGGTTATTTCTCGGTCAGCGACGAGGGCCACGTGCTGGTGCATCCGGAAAAGGACCCCGCACGCTCGATCGACCTCAAGAAGCTGATCGACACGCTGGTGCTGCGCGGCATTTCGCTGCCGATTCTCATCCGCTTCGCGGAAATCCTGAAGCACCGTCTCGGCGAGCTGCACGATGCGTTCGACGTGGCGATCCGTGAACACAAGTACGGCGGCAGCTACTGCTGCGTTTATCCGATCAAGGTGAATCAGCAGCGCCAGGTGGTGGAAGAGGTTCTCGAGTTCGGCAAGCCGTTCAAATTCGGCATGGAAGCCGGCTCGAAACCGGAACTGCTGGCGGTGATGGCGCTGGCCGATAACGAGACACCGATCATCTGCAACGGTTTCAAGGACGACGAGTACATCGAGATGGCCATGCTGGCGCAGAAGATCGGCCGGCACATCGTCCCGGTGGTCGAAAAGTACACCGAACTGGCATTGATCGCGAAGTACTCCGAGCGCGTGGGCGTGCGGCCGACGATCGGCATCCGCGCCAAACTGGCGAGCCGCGGCTCCGGGCGCTGGAAGTCATCGGGCGGCTACCGCTCGAAGTTCGGGCTGAGCACCACCGAAGTGCTGCGCGCGCTGCGCGAGCTGCAGACCCTCGGCATGGCGGATTGCGTGCAGCTTCTGCACTTCCACCTCGGCAGCCAGATTACGAATATCCGCCAGATCAAAGGCGCGGTGATCGAAGCGGTGCGCGTCTACGTCGAGATGAAGCGCGCCGGCGCCGGGCTCCAATATATGGACGTCGGCGGCGGACTCGGCATCGATTACGACGGATCGCAGACCGATTTCGAATCGAGCGTCAACTACACGCTGCAGGAATACGCGAACGACGTGGTGTATCACATCCAGAACGTGTGCGACGAATCGAATGTGCCGCACCCGACGATCGTTTCGGAAAGCGGACGCGCCATCGCCGCCTATCACAGCGTGCTGGTTTTCAATGTGCTC
>DASPQQ010000313.1:0-7830 GCA_035624885.1 Bryobacteraceae bacterium
CCGCATCCCGATGCTCGGCCGGAAACACTCGCTGAACGTGGCGAGCGCGGGTGCGGTGGTGCTGTATGAACTATTGCGGAAGTACCGGCTGCTGGCTTAGCAGACTGGCGAAAAACAGGGACAGTTCAGCGGGATGACGCCTTCGTCGTCGCGCGGGAGGATGAGAATATCGGCGCGGCGCTGGCCGCGTGGTGGCTGTTGAGGCTGGTTGGGCGTTAGTGATTTCTTCGATCGAGGGCGGCGGCTGGAGGGACAGACAGCCTCGGCCACTGGCTGTGCTCGGTGACTGAGCGTCGCGGGGACAAGGCTGACCGCTGGTGTGCGTGGCGCGGAAAAGGTGTCTGTCCCTGGGTGCCCGGTGCGGCTGCGAGCGAAATCTATTTACAAGAGAGGCAGAACTGGCAGCCTTTTTTCGTGGCGAGACATCTGGCGGAATCAAGGGGATGAGAGCGAAAAAAGGTGCCAGTTTAGCCTGTCCCGGCGTTACTGCGGAAGTACCGGGCGCTGGTCTAAAAGCAGCTCGAAACAGACAAAGGGCAGCCGGCGCCGGGGGAAGCGCACGTAGCCGGCGATCTGGTATCCGCGGCGATCGTAGAGAGCGGCGGCGCGTTCGTTGCCGGTATAGGTATCGAGGCGAATCGAATCGTAGCCCTGCTGCGCCGCGAAGGTTTCGGCGAAATCCATCAGCAGGCGGCCCACACCCGCCTTCTGCCGGTCGGGCCGCACGCACAGACGATGGACGACGAGCGGCTTCTCCCGCCGCCACGCGAGAGCGGCGTATTCGGGCGATTGCCATTCATTGAGGACGATCGCTGCGATGCTCTCCCCCGCATCGCGCAGCAGATAGAGCGACCTGGCCGCGATATCCGCCGCCAGAATTTCCCGGCTGGGGTAGATTTCATCCCACTGGTCGCTGCCTGCTTCCCGCATCTGCCGCACGCACAGCCCGATGATTTCCATCACCCGGTCCAGATCCGCGCTTCCGGCCAGCACGATTTCCATGAGTCAGATCGTACCCTGAAAGAAGGAAGATACGTCGGTGAAATCAGTGGCCCTGCGCATGATCATCCTGAGCGCGGCTTTTGCCGGGGGGCTCCTTTGCGCGCAGACGGCGCGGGCGATTCCGCCGGACACGGCGGCGCTGGTGAAGGAGGTCGAAGCGCATCAGCGCCAGCTCGACGAGTACCGCGAGAACTTCACGTTTCATGAACTCGTCGAGACGGATACGCTCGACGGCAAAGGCGTGGTGACCGGCCATTCGAGCGAAGAGCGCGAGGTCTTCTTCGTCAATCGCCACCGCATCGCGAGGCTGGTGAAGAAAGACGGCAAGTCCCTCGGCCCGCACGAAGACAAACAGGAGCAGGAGCGGATCCGGAAGCTGGTGGAAAAGGCGGTAAAGAATCCGCTCGATCACGATTCCTACCGCGAGGGCGGGGATCTCGAGATGAGCCGCATCCTCGCCGTGATGAACATCACCCGGCCGCGGCGCGTCTCTTTGAACGGACGCAACACCCTCGCGTTCGATTTCACCGGCGACCGCCATGCGAGCGCGCACGGTGTGGCGCTCTCGGCGGCGCGGAAAATGTCGGGAACCGTATGGATCGACGAAGCCGACCGGCAGGTGGCGCGCCTCGAAGCGACGCTCGACGACAACTTTCGCCTCGGCGGCGGGTTACTGGCAACAGTGGAGAAGGGAACCTGGCTGCGCCTCGAGCAGGCGCATGTCGGCCAGGGGCTGTGGCTGCCGGCTTCGAGCGAGGTCCACGTGATGGCGCGCGAATTACTGGTGAAAGGGCTGCGCGAAAATCTTCACTTCAAGGACTTCGATTTCCGGCGGTTCGACGTCAGCGTGATCGGGAAGAACGCGGATCCGCATGAATAGGGCCTGGAACCATTTTCCGTGTGAAAACATATACAAAGCAGGTGGGTTTTTGGGGATACATCGAATGAAGACGACGAAGATACTGGCCGTATTGCTGCCTGGCCTTCTGGGATTGCCCGTCTGGGCGAACGGACCCACTTACGACTCGAGCGGCAACGGGAATCTCAGCGGAACCTACTACTTCCGCCAGGTGATCTACCTGGTTGACTCGTCCGGCGACTATATCCGGGGTATAGCGCTCAACGGGAGTCTCGTTTTCAACGGGAACGGAACCTATACGATTCCCGCGGGCGCCACGGTCTACGACCTGTATCAGGGCAGCGAGCAATCGGAAGCCACACCGTCGGCGCTGTCGGGGACCTATACGCTCTCGCAGAGCGGCCTCGGCTATATGTCGAGCCCGGTGAACGGCATTTACACGAGCCAGAACGATACCGTCTATTTCACGCTCGGGCGTGGCGGCATCCTCATCGGAAGTTCGACCGAGGCCGGATACAACGACATGCTGATCGCTGCCCAGCAGTCTTCGCCCGCGCCTTCGACGGGCACGTTCAGCGGCTCCTGGTCGATGGCGGGCTTCCTGCCGGCCATCTATCCCCCCGCCACCGCGCCCAATTCGGAAGATGTGTTCTTCCAGATGAACCCGAATGGCGCGGGCAGCCTCGGCACGGTGACGGTCACCGGCTATATCGGCGTCAACGGCTCGGCGCAGCAGACGCAGACTTCGGCCAACGTGAAGTACACGTTCAGCAGCGGCGCCGCGATCATCACGTTCCCGAACGCCTCCAGCGCGACGCCTTACTACTCCGGGCAGGTCATCCTGAATTTTTCGGCTGACGGCAACTTCGTCTTCGGCGGCATGAACGGCTGGTTCGACATGCTCGTGGGCGTGCGCAACGGAAGCGCCGGAGCGGCGCAGAATTTCGGAGGCCTGTATTTTCAGGGCGGTTTCGACCAGGATTTGTCGCAGTATTCGAGCGCGGGTTTTGCCAACGACGACAGCTACTACGGATCCCTCAACGCCGCCAATGGCGTGATCTTTTCGCACCAGCGGTTGCTGTCGCCGTTCAACGGCACCGCGATCGGCTCCACGTTCGCCGATCAGTACGCGGTGCCCGCAGTCAGCCCCTATAACGATAAGGGCGCCTACATGCAGTTCGCCTACGGGTCGAACGGCGTTTACCGCATCGGCGCGGGGACGTATCCGTATCTTGGCCTTAACGTGGCGGTACAGGCCCCGGCGCTGAGCGGTTCCGGGGTCTGGATCAATCCGGATGGCGTTGTGAACGCGGCCAGTTCCGCGCCTTTTACGGCCGGCGTATCGAATGGGGAACTCGTCACGCTCTACGGTTCGAATCTGGCTTCGGGCACGGTAGTCTCTCCCGTTGTGCCATTGCCGACGACACTCGGCGGCGTCCAGGTTCTGGTGAATGGCACGCCGGCCGCGCTTTACTTCGTAAGCCAGGGTGAGATCGATTTCATCATGCCGTTCAGCGATCCGTTTACGGTGGCGCAGATTCAGGTAGTGAACACTCTCGGATCGTCGAATGTGGTCACTGAGTTCATCAACACGACCACGCCCGGCGTATTCACGAATCCGCCGGGGGGGATTGGCTTTGCCGCGGTGGTCGACAATAACACGAACCAGATCGTCACTCCCTCCAATCCGGCGAATCCCGGCGACACCATCGAGGTCTTCCTGACCGGCCTCGGGACCGTCTATCCGGCCTTGCCGAGCGATGGAGCCGCCGGGCCATATCCTCCGAACGGCTCGCTTGCAACCAGCGTCGCGAACATCAGCGCCGAGGTGGGCGGAGTGTCGGCCAGCGTTGTCTACGCTGGCTACGCGCCGGCCGAAGCAGCGCTTTATCAGATGGACGTGACCATCCCGTCGAATGCCGCCGGCGGCATCGAAATCCTGGAGATCGACGGCCCGGATTCGTCCGCGGCGCAGGCGGCGATCTGCGTGGCGGGTGCGTCGTGTTCCGGCGGCTCGGACCGGACGCCGTCAGACAGGGCGGTGCGGGCGATGGATGTTTCGAAGATTGTCGAGCAGGGACATCCGCTGAAGCATTTCCCGCCGGCGTTCAACCGGCTGTCGAAGTAGGAAACGCGGCTGAAGAGTCTGTGTGAGAACTCCGGTTCACGGGTATTCGGCTGCGAGCGTGGTCCGGAAAATCCGGTAGAGACAACCTTTTTCGCGCCGTCCCAGCTCTCACGCAGAAGTTTCGTAACGCGAAAAAGGAGTCTGTCCCGGTTTTCCTCAGTGGCTACTCAGGAGCAAACGCCCTAAGCGCAGTTCTCACACAGTCTCTGAAGCCGCGTCCACAGGGGTTCAGCGGATGGTTTTGCGGCCGAGCCAGCCGAGGATGCCCGCAAACAAAACCACGCCCGCCAGCGCGAGCCAGAGGGCGTGGATGATGCAGTAAACGATTGCCGCGACGATCCCGACGAGCAGGAAGCAGCCGCACGCGCACATGAGGAAGAAACGCGACTGAAGTCGCGTCCACAGTTTAGTGCGCGGCGGCCGTGGTCTGGGCGGCGTGCTTCAGGATCGCGGCCTTGTCGGTCCTCTCCCAGAAGAAGCTGTCGTGCTCGCGGCCGAAGTGACCGAAGGCGGCCGTTCTGCGATAGATCGGGCGGCGCAGATCGAGGTGATCGATGATGCCCTTGGGCGTCAGCGGGAAGTTGGCGCGGATCAGATCCGTGATGTCGGCCTCGGGAATCGTGCCGGTGCCGAAGGTGTTCACCATGACGGAGACCGGATCGGCGACGCCGATGGCGTAGGCGAGCTGCACTTCGGCGCGCGTCGCCAGACCGGCCGCGACGATGTTCTTCGCGATGTAGCGGGCCATGTAGCAGGCCGAACGGTCGACCTTCGTCGGGTCCTTGCCGGAGAAGGCGCCGCCGCCATGACGGCCCATGCCGCCGTAGCTGTCGACGATGATTTTGCGCCCGGTGAGCCCCGTATCGCCGTGCGGTCCGCCGATGACGAAACGCCCGGTCGGATTGATGTGATACTTCGTGTTCTTGTCCACCATGTTCTGGGGGACGACGGCGTCGACGATGTACCGGCGGACGTCCTTGCGGAGCTGGTCGGTCGAGACCTCTTCGCCGTGCTGCGTCGAGATCACGATGGCATCGATGCGGACCGGCCTGCCGTCCACGTACTCGACCGAAACCTGGCTCTTGCCATCCGGCCGCAGATACTTCAGCTCGCCCGAGCGGCGCACGATCGAAAGGCGCTCGGTGAGGCGGTGCGCGAGCTGGATGGGCAGCGGCATCAGCTCGGGGGTTTCATCGCAGGCATAGCCGAACATCAGGCCCTGGTCGCCGGCGCCGCCCGTGTCCACGCCCATCGCGATATCGGGCGACTGGCTCTGGATGGCGTTGAGGATGCCGCAGGTCTTCGCGTCGAAACCGAAAGCGGCGTCGGTGTAGCCGATATCGGCGATGATGTCGCGCGCGATCCTCGGCACGTCGACGTAGCAGTTCGTCGTGATCTCGCCCGCCACGACGCAGATGCCCGTGGTGACCAGCACCTCACAGGCGACCCGCCCCATGGGATCCTGGGCCAGCACCGCATCGAGAACGCCGTCGGAAATCTGATCGGCGATCTTGTCGGGATGGCCTTCGGTAACCGATTCAGACGTAAAAAGATATTTCTGGGGTTTTACCATGCTGCTCCGTTTGTCTAGAGGTGTGCGGGCCGGATCTTGCCGGAAGCACAAACATCCAGTCTATCCAACGCCCTCGGACGGCGCAAACCGCAGGCGCCGGCGCGGTACTATCCCCTCGCGGGCCGCTGTCTTGCCGCTTCCGGCGGCGTAACAGTATATTCAAAGAAGGAGAAGGATGTTGTTGTCCGGAAGGGAATCGAGTCCGGGTCTGACGGAGCGGCAGAGGCTGATTCTGCACTCGATCGTCCGCGCCTATATCGACACGGGCGAGCCCATCGGCTCCCGCACCATTTCCCGGATGCGCAATCTGGCCCTCAGCCCGGCGACCATCCGCAACGTCATGGCGGATCTGGCCGATGAAGGATATCTGGCGCAGCCGCACACTTCGGCCGGGCGCGTGCCCACCGAGCAGGCTTTTCGCGATTTCGCGGGCAGCGTGACCGCGCGGCCGTTGCCGGCCTCCGACCGCGAGCGCGTCGTGGCGCAGATGCAGTCGAGCGAGAGCCTCGAGGACCGCATCGGGATTGCCTCGCGCGCCCTCACTGAAATCACGCGCAACGTCGGCATCGCCTCGGTTCTGCCGGCTTCGGCGCAGGAACTGGAACATCTCGAACTGATCGGCCTGTCGGATCGCCGCGTGCTCATGATCGTGGCGACGCGCGACCGCATGGTGCGCAACCGCGCGGTCACGCTCGATCAGGCGATTTCGCAGGACGATCTCACCCAGCTCCGCAACTACGTCAACCTGAACTTCGCCGGCTGGACGCTCGACCGCGCGCGCGCCGAGCTGATGCGCCGCATCGAAGAGGAACGGTCTCTCTACGACGCCTTCCTGCAGCGCCTGACGCTGCTGTGCCAGAAGGGTTTGCTCGTCGCCGACAGCGAAGCCGAATTCGCCCTCGATGGCGCCTCGTATCTTGTCGGGCTCGATCTGCATCTAACAAGGGAGCGCACCCGCGAACTTTTCCGTGCGCTCGAAGAAAAGGAACGGGTGCTGGCGCTGCTCGACCGGTTCCTCGACGGATCGGGGAAGGTGAGCGTGCATGTCGGATTGGGAAAAGCGCATCCGGCCATGAGCGAATTGAGTCTGATCGGAGTTTCGATCGATCTGCCGTCGGGGCTTCGCACCCGGCTGGCCGTGCTCGGGCCCATGCGGATGCAGTACGAAAAGGTGATGTCGACGGTGGTCGGAATCAGCAAAGCTTTCGAAACCGTGCAGTCATAAGTCCTGCCTGTTAACCTGAAAACGACGTGGAAGATGCCGGGATCAGGTGAAACCATGCCAGAAGTTACTGTGGAAGATACCAGAGAAAAGAACGAAGCGACCCTCGACCAGGCGGCAGACCGGTCGAAGCTCGAAGCGATCGCGGCGGAACGCGACGAACTGAAGGACATGGTCCTGCGCCGCACCGCGGAATTCGACAATTACCGCAAGCGCACCGAGAAGGAGCGCGCCGATTATCAGCAGTATGCGGGCATGGAGACGGTGCGCGAGATGCTGCCCGTGCTCGACGATTTCGATCGCGCGCTCAGGACCGACTGCGCCAGCCCGGACTACGCGAAGGGCGTCGAGATGATCCATAACCGCATGTTCGAGGCGCTGAAAAAGCTCGGTCTCGAACCGATGGTGACGGCAGGGGCGCGCTTCGACCCGCATCTGCATCAGGCGATCGAGCGCGTGGAAACGACGGAAGCCGAAGATGGAACGATCCTCGGCGAGTTCCAGCGGGGTTATTTCTACAAAGGAAAGCTGCTGCGCGCCGCCATGGTGAAGGTGGCGGCACGGGCCTGAACCTGCGATGCCGGCGACGAAACGCGATTACTATGAGGTCCTTGGCGTGGACCGGAGCGCTTCCGAGCAGGAGCTGAAGAGCGCCTATCGCAAGCTCGCCATGCAGCACCACCCGGACCGCAATCCGGGCGATCACACGGCGGAGGAAAAGTTCAAGGAAGCGGCCGAAGCCTACAGCGTTCTCTCTGATCCGCAGAAGCGCGCCGCCTATGACGCTTACGGCCACCAGGGCCTCGCGGGCGCGGGCGGCATGGGATTCGATCCCGGCGCGGTGGATCTCGGCGATATCCTCAGCCAGGTCTTCGGATTCGGTGACGTTTTCAGCGGCCAGCGCGGCGGCCGCACGCGAGCGACCAAAGGCGACGATCTCCGCTACGATCTGACGCTGACGTTTGAAGAAGCGGCGTTCGGCAAGACGGTCGATATTCAGGTGCCGAAGCTCGAGCCGTGCGAGCGCTGCAAGGGCAAGGGCGCCG
>DASPQQ010000314.1:0-15579 GCA_035624885.1 Bryobacteraceae bacterium
CCGCCTTCCTGCGTGAGGTGGCTGATTTCCTCGAGAGTGAGAACGCTGCTGGTGCTGGTAACCGACCCGAATGCGGCCATGTTGCAAATTCCTTGGTTGAGAGAGACTTCGCGACGTGGCGAGGGTGGTACGACCGGCAGCCTTTATTTTAGCTGTCAGTCAACAATGGCCTGATAGGCGAGCTGCATGAACTCGCTGCGCTTCGCCAGATCGAGCAGCGTCTGCATGAAGAAGATGCCGATCATTTCTTCGCGCGGATCGACCCACCAGGCCGTTCCCGCCGCGCCGCCCCAGCGATACTGGCCGGGCGCAGGCAGCGTGGCGCTGTGGGCCGGTCCTTTGTTGATGGCGACGGTGATGCCGAAACCGTGGCCGGGCGCGAGCAGGGGGCTCACGGAGGGAATCGCTCCGAGCAGATCCGAGTGCATCAGTTCGACGGTCATGCGGCTGAGCAGACGGACGCCTCCGAATTCGCCGCCATTCAGCAGCATCTGAGTGAAGCGGACGTAATCGAGCGCGGTGGACATGAGACCGCCGCCGCCGAAGAACATGACGGGAGACCGGCGGCAGGCGTCCTGGATGGCGCCGGCCATCAGCCTGATGGTGCCGTCCTGGGTTGGCTGGTAGATGGGCGCGATGCGGTCCCATTTTTCTTCGGGCACATGGAAACCGGTTTCGCGCATGTGGAGCGGCTGCAGGATGCGTTCGTTGAAGAACTCCTCGAGGGTCTGGCCGGAGATGACTTCCACGATGCGCCCGAGCACGTCGGTGCCGAAGCCGTAATCCCACGCGGTGCCTGGCTGCCGCACGAGCGGAATCTCGCTCAGCCGTTTTGTGAACTCGGCCGCCGGAAGGCTGGTGGCCATCATCTGCAGGCCGCGCTGCGGATAGAGCAGTTCTCCTTTTTCATCGTGCGGTCCGGCGTAGTTGAAGCCGGCGGTATGGCGCATGACATCGAGCACCGTGATGGGCCGCTCGGCCGGAACGGTTCCTGTCAGAACCATCTTGCCGGTTGCGTCCGGCGCTTCCACCGCGACCTGCATCCTGCCGAACTCGGGCAGGAACTTCGCGATGGGATCGGCCAGCGCGAAGGCGCCTTCTTCGAAGAGCATCAGCGCCGCCACTCCGGTGACGGCTTTCGTCATCGAGTAGATGCGGGCGATCGAATCGAGGGGGAACTCGCCGTAGTTCTCGAAGTAGCCGATACGGCCCCGGCGCGCGATCAGACCGAGGCCTCCCGCAAGCCGGTTTGCGCTGATATGCTTCTCCATGGCGGTGCGGATGCGGCCCAGCCGCGCTGCCGAGAGACCAATTTCCTCGGGGTCGACGAAAGGCAGGATCGATGACATTCGGGAGAATGATAGCAATTACAGCCGTGGTTGCGACAGGCCTGATGGCAGAGCAGCCCATGACGGTCGATCATTACGTGAAGACGAAGTCGACCGTTCCCGCGATCGCCGGCCAGATGACGCAGATCTATGTCCGGGAAGTGGTGCTGCCCGGGACTGTGCTGCGGGCGCAGAGCCTCGGTGACCGCGTAGTGCTTTTCATTCATGGCGCCGGCACGCCGGTCGAGGTGTCGTTCGACGTGGCGTATCAGGATTACAGCTGGATGGCGTATCTGGCAAAGGCCGGGTTCGATGTCTTCTCGATGGATATGACGGGCTACGGCCGCTCGACACGTCCGGCGGCAATGAACGATCCCTGCAATCTGTCGCGCGAGCAGCAGGCGGGATTTGTGCCGGTGCTGATCTCCGCGCCCTGCGCGGCGAGTTACGGCCAGCAGATGACGACGCTCGCTTCGGACTGGAACGACATCGACACGGTGGTGAATCATCTGCTCTCGCTGCGGCATGTGGACAAGGTGAGTCTGGCGGCGTGGTCGCTCGGCGGGCCGCGCGCGGCCGGTTATGCGGGGCTGCATCAGGATAAGATCCGCCGCATGATTCTGCTCGCGCCCGCCTACAATCGCAACGCGCGCGCCGAGGCTCCGGCGAAGGTTCCGGCCGAGGGCGCCGCGATGACGACGCAGTCGCATGAGGAATTCACGGCCAACTGGGATCGCCAGGTCGGCTGCCCGAATCAGTACGATCCGGCTGCGAGCGATGAGGTGTGGAAGGAGATGATCGAGTCCGACCCCGTGGGTGCGACGTGGGGAACGGGTGTGCGGCGCGCGCCGGCGGTGACTTCGTGGGGATGGACGAAAGCTGTGGTCGCCGGAACGAAGATTCCGACGCTCATGGTCTCGGGAGAGCACGACAAGCAGGTGCCGCAGGAGCGGGTGAAGGAGATGTACGAGGACATCGGCGCGGCACAGAAGGTGTTCGTGAATCTGGCGTGTTCATCACATAACGCGATGTGGGAGCGGAATCATCTGCTGCTCTTCCAGGCTTCGCTCGACTGGCTGACGAAAAGTGCGGTGGAAGGCACCGAGCATGGGATGGTATCGCTGGGGTTTTAGTCTTTTGCTCTGCGCAGTCGCGGCTGCGCAGACGCCGTCGTTCGAAGTGGCGTCGGTGAAGCCGAGCGGGCCCGACGAGCAACCGTCAGCGAATTTTCCGCTGGGTCCCGGCGATGCTTACGTCGCGAATGGGGGGCTGTTTAACGCCAAAGCCTTCCCGCTCGCCGCGTACATTTTCTTCGCCTATAAGATTCCTGGCAGCCAGGGAGCCGCTTTTCGGAAGCAGTTGCCGCGATGGGCGATGACTGATCTTTATGACATTCAGGCGCGCGGGCAGGGCAATCCGGGCAAAGACGATATGCGGCTGATGATGCGTGCGCTGCTGGCGGATCGGTTCCATTTGGCGCTGCACTACGAGACACGCGAAATGCCGGTGCTCGCGCTCGTTCCGGCAAAACCGGGATCGCTCGGGCCGCAGCTGAAGCTTCACTCCGAAGCGACGCCGTGTTCGACGAACGTCGCCAGCATGAACATTGCTGTCCCGCAGACGCCTGAGGGCTTGCCGGCTCTGTGTAACGGCTTCTTCGGCATGCCGCCGAGTGTAGACGGGCGGCAAAAAGCAGCGGCTCGCAATATTACGATGACGTCTCTTGCGAACTTCATCGCCAGCGTTCAGGCATCGGAACGGCCTGTTATCGACGGCTCGGGCCTGGCAGGGACTTTCGATTTCTCGCTGGAGTGGACGCCGGACCGGCCGGCTACCCCGCCCGGCTCTGATTTTGTACCGGATCCGAATGGCCCGACACTCGAAGCGGCGATGCGGGAACAACTCGGGCTAAAGCTGGAATCGCGGCGTGGTCCGGTCGAAGTCATCATGCTCGATAATATCGAGCATTTGATCGGGAACTGAACTACCGGCCCAGAGCCATCACGGCGGCGAGATCGCTGCGCATCCGGCCCCGGCGTGGCTGAGGCCGACGGGCATCGCCATCGCCGGGGGCCTTCTGTTCAGCCAGTTACTGACTCTCCACACCACCCCCGTCGTCTTGTGGATAATAAAAATTTTTATCCTTGCCATCCAAATGCTCGATTTGACGCCAATGCTGTCCTGAGAGAGTTGTTATGCATTCCTGAGCTCTCAGACATCAGACTTGAAGGCGAATGAGTTTTGCGAGCCGAAAAGTCTGTCTGGTAACGGGATTATTGTTCAGCGCGGCCACCTTTCTGTACGGGCAATCTCCCGCGGACGTGGCTCCCGGCGCCGGAACCAATGCGGCGTCGGGTAATCTGTTCAAACGTATCGGGAAAGCCTATTGGGACGACTGGCATCCTTCGCCGGTCGAAGAGATCGTGCCGCCTGCACCGGGAGCCGAGCCGGCTTATCGCGGCGACCCGCCGGTTGTGACCAACCCTCCGTTCCCGTTTATCGTGTGGCCAATGGGCGGAACGCCGTGGATCGGCTATCCGAACGCAACCCAGTATCCCCTGACGACGGCGCTGCAGAACGGGCCGCATGGCGACTGGTGGAAGAAGGCCAATATCCAGGTTTACGGGTGGATGGATCTGGGGATGAATATCAGCACTTCGACCGCGAAGCCCTACGGGAATCTGCCGGCGGCTTACGCGGAAGATCCGAATTCGGTGCAGCTCGATCAGCTCACGCTTTACATCGAGCGCGTGCCGGATACGATCCAGACCGATCATTTCGACTGGGGTTTCCGGCTCACCAATCTTTATGGCCTCGACTACCGGTTCACCACCGCCGAGGGCTACTTCAGCCAGCAGTTGCTGAACAATCCGAAGGCCGATGGATCGATCGGCAACAAGATGGGCTACGACCCGGTGATGATGTATATCGATCTTTATTTCCCGCATGTGGCGGAAGGGATGGATGTACGGGTGGGGCGCTACATTTCGCTGCCGGATATCGAAGCGCAGCTTGCGCCAAATAACTATACCTACAGCCACTCGCTGACTTACACCTACGATTGCTACACGCAGACCGGCATCAACGGAACCGTGAAGATCAGCAATCACTGGACCGTGCAGGGAGGGCTGTCGGCCGGCTGCGAGGCGGCGCCGTGGGCTCCGGATGCGAAGCTCACCGGCAACGCGTGCGTGGCCTATTCGTGGACGGAGCTGCGCAATCAGGTCTATGTCTGCGCCAATTCGATCAACGACAGCAGGTACGACTACAACAATCTCGCCGCATATTACTTCACCTGGTACCACAAGTTCGGAAAGAACTCGCGCTGGCACACGGCGTGGGAAACCTGGTATCAGTACATGAAAGACACGCCGAACGTGAATAACCCCGCGGCGAGTTCGCTGCTGATCACGAATTCGAACGGCGCCTACTGCAACACTCCGGCCGAGCTGACCTGCTTCGCGCCGGAATGGTCGACGGTCGCCTATGTGAGCTACCAGATTTCGAAGAAGGACTTCGTGACGGTGCGCAACGAATACTTCGACGACATCCGCGGCCAGCGCACCGGCTACAAGACGCGGTACACGGAGCACATGATCGGGTACAACCACTGGATTGGCTCAACGATTGTCTTTCGGCCAGAGCTGCGCTACGAGCACTCCTACGATTCGCCCTCCTTTAACAACGGGACCAAGAAGAGCCAGCTCCTGTTTGCGGGCGATATCATCTGGTTTTACTAGGACTTGCAAGCCCTCTTCACGGCGCACGCATGGAAAACAAATGAAGTTTTTCTATCCGATCGATAAAAAGATTGATGAGGATATGATGGCGATCCTTATCGGATTGTTATGCATTCCTAAGTCGACCGTTCCTAAACTCGGGGTTCCGGCTCGAACCCCGAATGCGAAAACTTCCGTATCTGCCGACCATACTGCTGCTGGCCTGCCTGTGGTCGCTTAGAGCGCAGGCGCCCACAGGCAGCGTCGGGGGCGTTGTTTCGGACCAGTCGAAGACCGGTATTGGCGGCGCGCTCATTACCGCCACAAACCTCGACACGGGGCTGGTCAAAGCCGCGTCTTCGGCCGCGGACGGCACGTATCAGATCGGCGAGGTGCCTCCCGGCACGTATACGGTGCGGGCGGAAAAGCCCGGTTATTCGCAGCTGCTCGTTTCCTCGCTGCAGATCACGCCGGGAAGGGCAGCCACGGCCGACTTCGTCATCACTCTGGAGCACACCAACGCGCTTCGCAACGTGGCGGAGCGGAGCTTCTGGCGGCGCCTGGCCAGCGCGTATCTCGACGACTGGCACGACCGGCAGCCGCCCGGCCTGCCGGATCCGAAGTACCGCGGCTATGAAGCGCCGGAATCGAATCCTCCGTTCCCGTTTACGGTGTGGCCGTATGGCGGATCGCCGGTGATCGGACAGCCCAACACGATGGTGCCGCCTCTCATGGCTGCGATCTATGCGGGTCCGGGCGGGGAGGCATGGCAGGCGAGCAAGGTTCAGGTCTACGGCTGGGCGGACGTGGGATTCAACGTCTCGAGTTCCAACAAGCCGGGAACCGCGAATCTGCCCGCGGCTTATTACGTTTACCCGAACACCGTGAGTCTCGATCAGGCCGCGCTTTATATCGAACGCGTGCCGGATACGGTGCAGACGGATCACTTCGACTGGGGCTTCCGGGTCACGGGCATCTATGGCATCGATTACCGGTTCACGACATCGAAAGGCGTCTTCAGCAATCAGCTCCTCGAAAACAACCAGGCCAATGGATTCGATCCCGTGATGGTCTACGCGGACCTGTATTTTCCGCAGGTGGCCGAGGGCATGAATGTGCGGATCGGCCGCTATGTGTCGCTGCCGGACATCGAAGCGCAGCTCGCGCCCAACAACTACACCTACAGCCACTCGCTCACCTACATTTACGACTGCTACACGCAGCACGGCATCAACGTCACGACGAAGCTCAGCGACCACTGGATGCTGCAGACCGGTTTTTCCGCCGGGTGCGACGCGGCGTGGTGGACGAAGGATGCGAAGCCGACCGGAACGGTTTGCCTCAACTACACCTGGCGCGCGGGCAAGGACGACATCTACGCGTGCGCCAACTCGATCAACGACGGCAAGTACGCTTACAACAACCTCGCCGCTTACTATCTGACGTGGTATCACAAGATCAACAGCAAATGGCACTTCGATACCGAATCCTGGTATCAGTACGAACGCGACGTGCCGAGCATATTCGGATCGGTACCGGCGGAGCTCGGAGCCAATGGCGCCTGGTGCGCGCCGGGCGAGCAGACCTGCTTCGCTCCGGAGTGGGCGATCACGAACTACGTCGAGCGGCAGTTCGGCAAAAAAGACACGCTCTCCATTCGCAACGAGTATTTCGACGACATCCGGGGCCAGCGCACGGGATACAAGGACAAGTACACCGAACATCTGGTTTCCTGGAACCACTGGATCGGAACGAGCCTGGTCTTCCGGCCGGAGCTCCGGTTCGAACACGCGTACAACAACCCGGCCTATGACAATGGGACCAAGAAGTCGCAGTTCATTGTGGCCGGCGACATGATCTGGTTCTTCTAGCGGGCCTGAAGAGCAAAGAAGAAAATAAATTTTTCTTCATCTGAACTGCACTCCAGAAGCCCGAGGCATAAGTGCGTCTATACGCGCACGCTCCTGCGCTCGATTCTTCCATTTCGCGGAGAACGTATTCATACACATCTTTCAAATTCAATAAGTTATCTGATGGTCGTCAGCTTGCCGGATTTTGACACCGCAGTGAATTTTTCTATCGAGCGTATAGAAACATTGATCCGGTTACCGGCTAAATTATCATCAGAAACTTATTACTTCCTCATCAGTTCAAACCTAAACTCGCAACACGGTGGACCCTACCCTATGAAAAAAACTACGCTCATGGCGTCGGCCGCTTTGTTCTGCACCGCATTAGCGCTGAATGCGCAGTCTCCATTCGGCACTATTGCGGGACTCGTCAAAAACCCGGCAAAGGCAGCAATTGCCGGGGCGACGGTCACCGCAACGAAGACCGACGGCAGCACCATACGCACAACGATTTCAGGCAGCGACGGAATCTATTCGTTTTCCGACGTATCGCCAGGCGAGTATTCGGTGGTCGCGCAGGCTGACGGCTATCCGGATCTCACTCTTGCTTCCCTGGCAGTGAACGCGGGCAAGGCGACGCGGGCAGATCTGATCATGCCCGTGGCGCCGGCGGTGATCTCATCGGCTCAGCCCGCCGCGGCTCCGGCGGCAGCGCCTGCTGCGCCGGCTCCCGCGCCCAAACCGGCGGTGGCCGGTTTCAGTCCCAGCGCGCGCCGCATGAACTGGCGCGAGCTGTTCACGCAGAAGCCGGGCAATTCCGGCGACGCGCCGGTAACCACGGACGACAGCGCGACGACGGCCTCTCTCGACAAGCCGCCGGCGAGCGCCTTCGACAAACCGTTCGACGTGGCGAAGGCCGAGGTTCCGGACTTCCCCAATCCGGCTCCGCAACCGCAGGCTCCGGCGGCAGCCGCTGCTCCGGCGCCCGCCGCGCCTCCGCCGGTGGACAACCAGACGCCATTCGCGTTCGCGGATTTCACCTGGATGAACGCCGTGCCGCGCAATCATGATTCCGTGCTGGACGGCAAGTACTTCTCGCCGGAAATCCGGGCCGACGTCAACTACATCTACGACTATCAGCATCCGATCGATCACACGCTCGGTGGCACGACCGAAGGTGAGCGGACCGGTGAAGTCGTGTTGCAGCAGCTGAACGTCGGCGGCGATTTCCACTGGGATCGCATGCAGATGCGGCTGCTGACCCAGTTCGGCGCGACTTCGACGGCGGTCCCGCGCAACGACGCGAGCAACACCGGCGCCAACGGCCAGTGGGACCTCGCGGACGCCTACCGGTACCTCACGGAAGGCTATGCCGGTTATCACATGGATGTGCAGCACGGGCTGAACATTCAGGCCGGTATCTTCATGTCGTACATCGGTCTGTTCAGCTTCTACAGTTTTGACAACTGGAACTATCAGCCGTCCTACGTTTCATCGAATACACCATGGTTCTTCACCGGGATGCGCGTGCAGTGGTTCCCGACCAACAAGCTGAAGTTCGAGCCGTGGCTGATCAACGGCTGGCAGTCGTACGGCAAGTTCAACGGGAGGCCTGGAGTCGGAGGCCAGATTCTGTGGCGGCCGACGGGTAACCTCGACTTTGTCTGGAACACCTACACTCTCGGTCAGGACACGCTTGGTACTCACCGCACGCGTCTTCACGAAGACGATTCGATGGAATGGAAGTACTGGGAAAACCCCAACAAGCTGATGCATCGCATGGCATTCTCGCTGACTTTCGACATTGGCTGCGAAACGGGCGGTGGTACGTACGTCAACAGCATCAATCCGCCCGCACCCAAGGTGCAGTGCTTCGACAACAGCAAGACTGCTCCTGCGCAGAACTTCATCGGCGCGATGATCTACCAGCGGTTCTGGTTCGGTCACGACCATTATGGGGTCACCCTCGGCGGCGGCTTCATGGCCAACCCCGGCCGCTACCTCGTGCTGCTGCCGCCGATCAACGGCGCCACGGCAACCACGGGTACGCCTTACTTCACGGAAAATCCGGGCCAGAAATTCTCGGCCTATGACTACCAGATCGCATTCCAGTGGATGCCGACGCAGTTCGTCACGTGGAATGCCGAGTTCACCCAGCGCGGCGCCAACGTACCGTACTTCACCGGTCCGGGCGGCATCACGCCTCCCGGCGGCAATAACGGCATGCCAGGCAGCTTCGTCTGCAATGACGGCAGCGTGCTGGGGACCAACAATTGCATCGGCAATGGCGGTATCTGGCAGCCCGATCTGCGCAAGCAGGAACGGCGCCTGATCTTCGCCCTGATGGTTCACCTCTAGCAGGAGTCGGCGGTCTCCGGCCCATGCGGCCGGAGTCACTCGTGGCAGAGCGCACTGCGCGGCGCTCTGCCACTTCTCTCGTTTCAGGAGTGTGACATCAATGCTTCGAAAAATTCACCTCGGGATGGCGTTACTGACGGCGGCTCTGGTGGCCGCTGAATCTGCTCCGCCTGCGTGGACGACCAGGCGCGTCGCCGAGTGGAGCATGGACGATGCGAGACAGGTTCTTTATCAATCTCCGTGGGCCAAGAGAGCGGCGCCGGCGCTGCTCGGCCAACTCACCGGCGCGCAGAGACGCGACGGCGGCAACTTTGCGGCGCAGGGCGGCGGCCACGGCGGCGTCGGGCTCGACGATTTCAGCCTGGTGGGAAACAAGGGCGCTCCCGCGCCACGCCGGGGCGAAGGACCGGAGGGTCCGCATGTCGCGAAAGTGACGATTCGCTGGGAAAGCGCGTTGCCGGTTCGGGCGGCGGAAGTACGGGCGAACGAGCCGAACGCTCCGGTGCTCGAGGGCGACGAGTATGCCATCGCCGTTTACGACGTTTCGCTGACGGATGCCTGGGCGGACCGCAAGCATCTCGCCGAGGAGCTGAAGAAAATCGCGGTTCTGAAGATCGAAGGCCGGAAGGAAGCACGGCCGTCGCGTGTGGCGGTTCAGGAATTCGGCGACGGGAGGGTGACGGTGATCTATCTGTTCCCGCGATCACTGAACATCACGCTCGACGACAAGCGCCTCACGTTCGAGGCCCAGATCGGCCGCGTCGCCGTGGCACAGTATTTCTACCCCGCCGAGATGCAGTATCAGGGAAAGCTGGAACTCTGAAGAGAAGGAGCGCAAACATGTCCCGGAACAGGTGGGTATCACGCGCCATGTTTCTTGCAGGCCTGCTGGCGGCGTGGAATCTGGCAGCGGCTTCGCTGCCCCAGCGCGCGGCCGCGCAACCGGTCGCGGTCGCGACGGTGACGAGCTCGAACTACTGTTTTGCGAGAGTGCGCGGATTGCGGCCGGAACTGCTTCCGCCGGCTTTTCTCGTGCTGCAGGTCGAACTGCAGATGACTTATCACAATCCGGGAGATCGCCCGCTGATTCTGCCTCTGGCGCATGAACACAAACTCTACACGTCGCTCGCGCCCGGGACGATGAAGATTCAGAAGGAGCCGGTCTTCTTCACCGCGCCCTCGACCGCGCCGCTGAAGCACCTGCCGGCGGATGTGAACCCGGACAATCCGGTTCAGCCGGAAAATGACGTGTTCGGCATCATTCCTGCCCGCGGCCAACTGAGAATGAAGGACCTCGAAGAGGTTACGCTCACGATTTACCGGAAATCCTCGCGCTACCAGGATCCCGACCTGCGCGGCCATCGTGTCTATCTCCGGCTGCGCATGGAGCACCAGGAGCTGGACGCGGTCCTCGACGCGGTGTTATCGGACCGGTGGGCCGGCTTTGGCGTACCCTGGAGCGGGAAACTGCTCGCCAACACTCTGACTTTCGACGTACCTGCGTCAGTTGAGGCGCAGCCCTGCGCGGACCCGAGAGACCCGCATACCGTGACTAACAAGCCGCCGGAAGAAAACCGCTGACGGCATGAAATCTTTTTATAGAAGTCATAGAAAACTTATTCATTTATCCGGTAATTTTCTTACCTGATACTCATGCGTTCCTGACGTAGTTAGCCCTACACTCACCACAGAGTCAAAGCCATACCGGGTCAGACTCACCGTGAGAGTATGCGGCTTACCCGAGGATTACCAGTTCTGATCCTCCTTTCGTCATTCGCCTTCGCGGCGCCAAATGACGAAAGCGCGATCAAGCGGCGGCCGAAGGTTCGCGAGGTCCCCACTTTCCGGGCCGACAGCAACCTGGTGCTGGTGCCGGTGACCGTCCTTGACCGGAAAGGCGCGGTGGTCGAGGGGCTCTCCGCCGAATCGTTTGTCGTACTGCAGGACAGCGCGCCGCAGAAGATTGCCTCGTTCGGCGAGCAGGATATTCCGGTTTCGGTCGGAATTGTGCTCGATACGAGCGGCAGCATGCAGCGGTCCATCGGCAGAGCGAAGGATGCGCTGCGGGCGTTTATCGGAAGGGCCAATCCTGCAGATGAAATGGGCCTGCTCACTGTTTCCACGCGGCCGGGAGAAGATTTCGGCTTTACTTCCGATCTCAATTCGATTCCGGAGCGGCTGCTGACGACGGGTGCGGGCGGCAGCACGGCGCTCATCGACACGATCTACGCGGCGATTCAGCAGAGCCGCTCGGCTCATAACGGACGCAGGGCGCTGTTTGTGATCTCCGACGGGATGGATAACCACAGCCGGTATTCGAAGGCGGAACTGATGTCGGCGGCGCTCGAGGCCGATTTGCAGATCTACTGCCTGTCGATCTACGATCCGCCGCTGACCAGGAAGCCGATCGAGCTGCAGGAAGAACGCAGCGGCGTGGCCCTGCTCGAGGAACTGGCGCGGCGCACGGGTGGCGTGGCGCTCGTGGCGCACGGCGAAGGCGACATCAGCCGGGCGGCTGCCCGGATTGGCCGCATCATGCGGGACCAGTATCTGATCGGATACCTTCCCGAGGGCGTCGATAACTCCGGTAAGTGGCATTCCATTCAGGTGACCCTGAAACCATCCGGCGTCAAAGCATGGGCCAGATCCGGATTCTACGGGCACTGATCCCGCAGGCACGGCCACGATGACATCGCGCTACACGGTCTGGATGATCGGTGGCAGGCAGCCGGTGTGGGGCAACGTGCCGGTGCGGGAGGCAAAGCAGATCGGAACGGACTGCTGGAGCGTGACCGTGGAGGGCAACGGCGCGGACCTGATCAGATACATCAAGTCGCGCAGCGATCTGTTCTTCTGTTATCTGCGCACCTGACTCAGGCTTCCGGGACCGGCGAGGGTGAGGCCGTGGGCCGCGGGGCGCTGGCGGGATCCACGAACCGATAGCCGATGTGGCTCTCCGTCAGCAGGTATTGCGGGCTGCCGGCGTTCTCTTCGAGTTTCTTGCGCAGCTGGCGCATGAAGGTGCGGAGATACTCCACCTGATTGGCGTACTCGACTCCCCAGACCACGTGCAGCAGGCGCGCGTGCGTGATGGGGAGTCCGGCGTGCGTCATGAGATAGTGCAGCAGGTCGAATTCCTTGGGAGTCAGGTGAACGGGTTTGCCGGCTTTGAGAACCAGACGGCGGGCCGGGTAAATCTCGATGTCGCCGATGGCGACGGCATCGTCGCCCTGTTCGGCGACGGCTCTGGCGCGGCGCAGCGCGGCGCGGATGCGCGCGGTCAGTTCGCGCATGTGGAACGGCTTGGTGACGTAGTCGTCGGCGCCGGCTTCGAGCGCTTCGACTTTGCGCTCCTCATCGTCATTGACGCTGAGCATCAGGATGGCGATGCGGGGCATGAGGCGCCGCAGCTCGCGGCAGGTTTCGATGCCGCCTTTGCCGGGCATGTTGATATCGAGCAGCACCGCGTCGTATTTCACGATGCGGCAAAGCGCGAGGGCTTCTTCACCGCTCGAGGCTTCTCCGATGTCGAATCCCATGCTGAAAAGAGTGGTATGGAGAGAGCGCCGCAGCGCGGCTTCATCATCCACGACCAGCAGCTTACCTTCGGATTTAGTTGGCGTTTGCACAGTGTTGGCCGGGTTATAAGAGTTTGTGGTGACCGGATTGTGGTCCAGCATGGGTTAGCTGCTCCTCTCCGCGGGAATTGCAGTCCGGCCGCCGCGCGGAGGCAATCCGGGAATCTGCGGCGGCGGGGCGCTGCGCGGTTCGGCAATCCCCCGCACGAGACGTTCGATTTTCTGCAGTTGCCCGAGCGACAGCTCGAGACCAAGCTCGACGCAATCTTCTTCGAGCGCCATCATGAGGCGCGCGGTGACGCTGGCCGGCTGCGGCTGCGCGAGGACGGGAACCGCATCGGCGCCGTCATTCTGCTGCGGATCGGGATGGCCCTGCTGCTCGTGGAACAGGCGTTCGAGATTTTCGGGATCGATTTCCTGGATCAGGCCGGCAGCGATGGCCCGCGCTCGCCAGTCCGCGAGCAGATTCTGCACCAGTTTCTTGCCGAGGCGGTAGCGGTCGCAGATGTTCCGCACGGACCATCCGCGCACGAAATAGAGCTGCACGACGCGCTGCTGCGTGACTCCGGCCGGCTGTTTCATAAAAGCTGGAACCTGCGCGGGGAAGCTGACCAGATTCCTGCGCACCGCGATGCGGAGCATTGTGTTGCCGAAAAGCGCGATTTGTGAGCTTCCCGCCGGCAGCATGGCTGTTCTTTCAAGACAGAGCTTAGGATGGGGTTCGTGAGGAAAGCATCAGGAAATCGTGATTTCATGCTAATTATCGAGCCAATAAAGAGAATCGATTCACCGCTTGCAAGCATTCGATTTTTGTTACAGATTCGGGACTCCAGATGGAACTGAATTCCGGATGACGCGGCTGCGGACAGGGCAGTGAAAAAACGATAAGCGGGAACTGACGGGGCCGTATTTATTTTATGGCAAACGGAGTTACTCTTCGCGGAAACGATAACCGAACCAGGTTTCGGTCAGCACATATTCCGGCCGCGAGGGATCCTTTTCCAGTTTCTTGCGCAACTGGTGGATGAAGGTCCGGAGATACTCGAGCTCGCCGCCGTAATCGGGTCCCCAGACGGCGTTGAGCAGGCGGTTATGGGCGATCGGCTTGCCGGCGTTCAGCATCAGGTGCTGCAGCAGGTCGAATTCCCTCGGAGTCAGGTGTATGGGCTTGCCGTCCCTGGCCACGGTGCGGCGGGCGGGATCGAGCGCAATCCCGCCGATGCGGATGGATTCATCGGGCAGCGCGGGAGCAGTGGCGGAACGGCGCACCGCGGAGCGGACGCGCGCCTGCAGCTCGCGGACGTGGAACGGCTTGGTGACGTAGTCATCGGCGCCGGCCTCGAGCGCTTCCACTTTGTCTTCGGTGCTGTCCCGCACGGTCAGCATGAGAATCGGGAGCCGCGGAGCGATCCGGCGAATCTCGCGGCAGGCCTGCATGCCGCCCATGCCCGGCATGTTCATATCCAGCAGCACTGCGTCGAAGTGCTCGCTGCGGACGAGCGTCACCGCCTGTTCGCCGGTGGCCGCTTCTCCCACGTCGAAGCCGAAAGTGCCGAGCGTGACGCGGAGCGCCTGACGGATCGCCGATTCGTCGTCGACAACGAGGATGTTGGGGTGAAGACCGCTCATAGGGCTTCCATTTTCTCCAGGGGAATGGCAAAGAAGAAAGTTGTGCCGCGCAACTCGCTGCCCGAGACCCAGACGCGGCCGCCGTGCGCTTCGGCGATTTTCTTCGTGATCGAAAGACCGAGGCCCGTTCCGGCCGCGCGATGTTCGGTGCCCTTGCTGCGATAGAAGCGCTCGAAGATGCGCTCGCGGTCTTCCTGCCGGATGGCTGGTCCGATGTTATGGACCGACACAATGACTTCTTTCCCGCGAGCTTCCGCCTTCAGGGTGATTTTCGTGTCCGGATCCGAGTATTTGACCGCGTTGTCGACGAGCTGGCTGATGGCGGTGGCGATCAGTTCGCAGTCGCCGGACACGACGACGTCGCCGCCGGTCACCGAGACTTCGACGGAGCGGCCGTCAAAGCGGTCGGAGAACGGCGCGAGGACTTCGGCGATCAGGCATTCGAGCGTGCAGCCTTCTTTCTTCAGGCGGATGGCCGCCATATCGAGGCGGGCCGTCTGCAGCAGGCGCGTCGCCAGATCGTTCAGATGCACCGCTTCGTTGTCGATGAGGTTGACCAGTTCTCTTTCCTGCGCCCCCAGCGAGCCGGCTTCGAGGAGCCCGGAACTGGAGGCCATGATCGCCGTGAGCGGGGTTTTGAAAGCGTGGGCCAGGGCGTCGAGCACGGTGGCGCGGAGCTGTTCGCTCTGCCGCGCCGCCTCGGCCAGCGCTTCTTTCTCGAGCGAGCGGGCGCGTTCAAACGCCACGGCGGCCATGGAGGCAATGCCATCGACCTCGAGAGGATTGAGATGCTGGGCTTCGAGCGTGATGGCGCCGATTCCCTTGCGGCCCAGGCGGAGAATGCGCGACCAGCGATGGCCCGCGGGATCGTCGTGCCTGCCATCGCGCACCCACGCGTTGCGAACCTCTTCTTCCAGTTCTTTCGTGGCCGCGCCGGCGGTGTGAATGGTTGCGGTGGGAGCGTCGAAAAGCGCGACAGCCCGGACCTGCACCGAAGTCAGGATGGACTCGGCGATCTGGGGCCCGGCGGGTTCGTGCTGATCGAGCAGAAGGATGTTGCGCGCGAGATGGTAGAGCTTTTCGGTGCGGGCCCGTTCCTGATTCGCGAGGCGCGCCT
>DASPQQ010000315.1:0-2797 GCA_035624885.1 Bryobacteraceae bacterium
GCCGGCGTTGAGCTCGACGGCACTCAGGAAGAATTGATCTTCGGTGAGATGCATCAGGCTTTGAAGTGGAAGGCCGGTTCGGTTGTCATGGGCAGCTCAACCTGGGCGAGGGCCTGGGCTGCCGCGCGTTTGGAGGCACGCGCCTGATTTTCGAGATCGGCGGGAGCCTGCGCCCCGGCGGGCTTCGTGATAACCAGCGCCGCGCCGGTGACGATGGCCGGCAGATCTCTGCGCGTGAACCGCTTCATGGTTTCTGCACGGAATACTTCGATTCGAGAGCGTCGAGCGCCGCCGCTTCCATGGCCGCGCGCGGCGCGGTCTCGCCGGTCCAGATCTCGAACTGGCGCACCGCCTGCTCGATGAACATCTTCAGGCCGGGGATGACCTGCTTGCCCTGCTGACGGGCGTTGCGGATCAGTCTGGTCTCGAGCGGGTTATAGACCATATCGAACACAATTTCGCCGGGGATCCTGTCCTTGAAGTAGCAGTCGTCCACGTTCGGCCACATGCCAACCGGCGTCGCATTCACCACGATATCGAAATGGCGCGCGAGTGTCTGTTCGTGAGATAACGGTTCGCCGCCGGTGAGACGGGCGAGCGCGCGGACGCGATCGGGATTGCGCCCGGTGAGCGAGACTTTGGCGCCTGCGTCGGTAAGCGCGCAGGCGGCGCCGCGCGCGGCGCCGCCGTTGCCCAGAATCAGCGCCGTCGCCCCGGCCAGCTTGATGATCTTCGAGAGCGGGCCCGAAACGGCCTCGGCGTCCGTGTTCGTGCCGCGCCATTTCCCGCCCTTGCGCCAGACCGTATTGACCGCGCCGATCCGTTTCGCCAGCGGATCGACATAGTCGAGATAGCGGATGGTTCGCCGCTTGTGCGGAATGGTCACGCTGAAACCGGCGATGGGCAGATTTTCCGCGAACTGGAAGAAGTCGCGCAACTGTGTCGCGGCGACGAGCAGCGGCACGTAGATCGCATCGATCCGTTTCGACTGGAATGCCCGGTTGTGCACATGCGGTGAAACGGTGTGGCGAACCGGATCGGCGATCACGCCGTAGATCTGCCCGTCTTTGGTGAACTTGTCGATGCGGTAGAGAGAGCGCATCTGGCGCGCGTTCACCTGTCCCGAAGCCGTCCCCTGCGCATGCGCCGGCGCGGCGTAAGTGAACACGGAGCCGAGGCCGGGCGAGAGAACCCGCGAAGGGAAGCCCATCTCTCCCATGGCCAGCGTGACCAGCGGGATCTTCGGGCTCAGGCGGCTCGCCGCGAGAATGCGGCCCACGTCGGTCGGCTTGCGCGCCGTGGTGACGACCTTATAGACGTCGGCCGGAACCTTTTGCATGCGGCGCAGTATGGGGTCGAGCGGCGGCGTTGTTTCCCAATGATGCCAGGAGACGAGCAGCTGCGTGGTGTTGCGCAGCGCGGCGCAGCGTTCGGGCACGAGCTCGGCCGTTTCGATCTCCACATCGATCGCCCGCGCGCCGTTCTGAATGGCGAGATCGAGGATGCGCAGCTGATCGTCGATGCTGCCGTTGAAACGCCCGTGGTTCTGATGGCGCCGGCACGTCGCCAGAATGGTGCAGTTCGGGTATTCCTTCAGGAAATCCGCAATGGCTTTGGCGCCGGCCACGGGGTCCGGCAGATAGTCGAGACGGAATTCGAGAAAGCTCTCACCCGCTTCCGCTTCACGGCGGGCCTGTTCGAGCAGACGAGGAATATCAGGCAATCCCAGCGCGATGCAGATCTTGGGGAGCGCGCGGCGAGGCGGCATTTGGTTCATTAGAATATCACCGCACTCAGAATGGGACGCTCTTACGTGAGCACGCCGAGCGAGGTGTGGATGCGGAAGCGCAGCGCCCGGTGCGCGCGGCGCAGCGCGGCTTCGACGAAAGCCGGGTCGTCGCCGCTTGCGAAGAGGAAGCCGAGGTAGCTTGCGCCTTCGGGAAGCGGCACCAGTTTCTGGCCCTGCTTCGCGGTGATCACGATGTTGTCGATGCCCGGCTCGCTGCGCGCATCCTCGATGCCGTCGACGTCGTCATAGATTCCGCCGCGCGGAATCGGGATCATCATGACGCCCGAGGCCGGTGCTGCGGGGCTGAGGTTCCGTGGCATCCTGCCGGCCGCGTGCAGCACGATGATGTCTTCGAGCGATAACCCTCCTGCAAAGCGCAGGGCGCGCGCGCAGAGCCCTCCGATCGGCCTCGCCGCGACTTCCAGCATATAGACGCCTTTCCCGTTCACGCGCATCTCCGCGTGGATGGGACCGTGACTCAATCCGAGCGCGCGGACCGCTTTCCGGGTGGTGGCCACCATGGCTTCGCATGCGGCCGCCGATTCGCGCGAGGGCGTGACGTAGATCGTCTCCTCGAAGTAAGGGCCTTCGAGCGGATCCGGCTTGTCGAAGATGGCGAGAACCTGGAGTTCGCCGCCCGTCATGAGTCCTTCGAGCGCGAATTCACGGCCGGGAATGTACTCCTCCACCTGAATCGATTCATTCCACGATTCGTTGAGACGGCGGATCTCCGGTTCATTGAGGATGGCCTCGATGCGCCCGAAGGCTTCGACGAATTCGCTTCGATTGTTGGCGCGGATGACGCCGCGGCTGGCCGAGAGCCCGAGCGGCTTGAGCACGCAGGGAAACGGCGGCGCGGAGTCGAGACTGGCGCGGGAGTGCCACGGCGTGAGCAGGCCCGCGGCTTCAAACGCGGCGCGCGAGCGGCTCTTGTCCCGGCATTTCACAACGGCTTCGGGCGAATGCCACGGCAGACCAAGCTTTTGGGCGGCCAGCGCGGCCACGAGC
>DASPQQ010000316.1:0-22049 GCA_035624885.1 Bryobacteraceae bacterium
GCAGAAACCCGCTCTGCGGATTGAGGTGAAAAGCGTCCGCCATCTGCCCGACCACGAGCCCCGCGGCCACGATGGCCACCACGAATGCCGCCACGGCGAGAAACACCTCGGCGAATCCCCAGAAGGGGCGTTCACGTTCAGCCAGAATCACGGGCGGGTAGACAGGTGCGGGAGTCAGACAGTTCTCTCAATCAGTGCCGCGGCGAGCAGCGGAATCATGATTTCATGATGCCCTGTGAGCGCGTATCCCGCGCCGCCCGATTGTTCGTGCGGGCGCTGGACCACGTTGACGCGCGGCCGGTAGTGCTGCAGAAAATCCAGATTGACGGTGGTGAAGTCGCGCAGTTCGTGGCCCAGATTGCGCACGCAGGAAACGGCTTTGAGGAAGACCTCCGGCATCACCACGGCGGAGCCGGCGTTGATGTAAACGCCGCCGCCATCGAGCGCGGCGACGAGCGAGCAGAAGAGCCGGAAGTCGTGATGGGTTGCCGCGCCGAGCGTCGGGGCATCGACCGCTGGATGCGTGTGCGGCGTATCGGTCCCGATCGCCACATGAACCGTAACCGGAACGCGCGCCCGCCACGCTTCAAGCAAGAGGCTCGCCGGCGCGTATTCCTTCGCCGCCAGCCCTTCGAGCGCGCGGCCCAGGGCTTCGCCGATTCCGCAACCGACCGATAACGCGCGGTTCCATTCGCGCCCGGTTTCTTCCGCCGCGCCGAAGCGTCCATCGGGGAGCGCCGCTTCCACGTCTTCGCTGGTGTGGCCGGCGAGCGCGATCTCGAAATCGTGGATCGAGGCCGAGCCGTTCATGGCAAACGCCGTCGCAAAGCCGCGCCGCATGAGATCGGTCAGGACGGGCGCAAGACCGCACTTGATCACATGCCCGCCCATGCCCCAGATGATGGGCTTCTTCTTTTCCCGCGCCGCGGCGATCGAGTCGATTACCGCCCGCAGCGCATCGCCGGCAAGAATGTGCGGCAGGCTCGCCATCAGCCCGTTGATGCCCGAGCCCGGCCGATAAGGCGAGGCGAAATCCGCGTGTCTGACCTTGCCGCCGCGATCCTTCAGCGAGACTGTCCGGAGGCCCCTGAGATCGATCGGCTCGATGCCGTAACCGCTCATGCCGCTTTACCGGGCTGCAGCACTTTGCGCAGCGCCTCCGCAGTGAAGCTCTTGCGCGAGCGCATCACCTGTTCCGGCGTTCCGGCGACGACGAGCCGGCCGCCGTCTTCACCGCCATCCGGGCCGAGATCGATAATCCAGTCCGCGCTCCTGATCACATCGAGGTTGTGCTCGATCACTAATACAGTATTGCCGAGGCCGACGAGCCGCTGCAGGACTTCGAGCAGTTTTCTCACGTCTTCGAAGTGCAGGCCGGTGGTGGGTTCATCGAGAACGTAGAACGTCCTGCCGGTCTGGCGGCGGCTGAGTTCCTTCGCCAGTTTGATGCGCTGCGCTTCGCCGCCGGAAAGGGTCGTCGAGGACTGGCCGAGATGGATGTAGCCGAGCCCGACATCGAGCAGGGTCTGCAGCTTCGGACGGATCTGCGGATTGTTTTCGAGAACCGGCAGCGCTTCCTCGATGGTGAGCTCGAGAATATCCGCGATCGAGTAGCCCTTGTACTTCACCTGGAGCGTTTCGTGGTTGTAGCGCCTGCCGCGGCAAACGTCGCAGGTCACGTAGACATCGGGCAGGAAATTCATCTCGATGCGCTTCAGCCCGTCGCCCTGGCAGGCTTCGCAGCGACCGCCTTTGACGTTGAAGCTGAAGCGGCCGGGCTTGTAGCCCCGCTCGCGCGATTCCGGTAGCAGCGCGAAGAAATCGCGGATGGGCGCGAACAGGCCCGTGTAGGTGGCCGGGTTCGAGCGCGGCGTGCGGCCGATGGGCGCCTGATCGATGCGGATCACTTTATCGATGTGGGCGATGCCGGAGATCGAAGCGTGCGCGCCCGGCGCCTCGTGCGAGCCGTAGATTTCCTGCGCGAGCGCACGGTAGAGGATGTCGTTCACGAGCGTCGATTTGCCGGAGCCCGAAACGCCGGTGACGCAGATAAACCTGCCCAGCGGGAATTCGACATCGATTCCCTTGAGATTGTGCTCCTTCGCTCCGATGACCTCAATCGATTCGCCGCTGCCGGCGCGGCGGACGGCCGGCGTCGGGATGGAGAGCGTTCCCGCCATGTACCGGCCCGTCAGCGAGCGCTCGCTGGCGCGGATCATGTCCGGCGTTCCCGCCGCCACCAGTTCACCGCCGAGGCGCCCCGCGCCGGGTCCGAGATCGATCACGTAATCGGCGCGTTCGATGGTTTCGGCATCGTGCTCCACCACGAGCACGGTGTTGCCCATGTCGCGCAGCGAAGTGAGCGTATCGAGCAGCCGGTTGTTGTCGCGCGGATGCAGTCCAATCGAAGGCTCGTCGAGCACGTAGAGCACGCCGCGCAGTCTGGAGCCGATCTGCGTGGCGAGACGTATGCGCTGTGCCTCGCCGCCCGAGAGCGTCGACGCGGCGCGATCGAGGCTCAGATAATGCAGCCCGACGGATTCGAGGAATTCGAGACGGCGCTGGATCTCATCCACCACTCGCCCCGCAATCTGCTGCTCGCGCGGCGTGAGCGACCAGGAGCGCGCCGTCAGCAGAGCCCGCGAGAGCGGCATCGAGGTGAATTCGTCGATCGAGATATTCTTCACCCGCACCGCGAGACTCGAAGGCCGCAGCCGCTTGCCCCTGCACGCTTTGCAAACGACGGGCGACATGTAGCCCTGCAGCCATTCCCGGTAGAGGTCCGAGGCGTCAACGTAAACTTCCTCGAACGCGGAGATCACGGCCGTCAGCAGTGCTTCGCGCGTGGCGCGCGGCAGGCCTTCCCACGGCTGTTTGATCTTCGCTTTCAGGTTCTTCGCCGCTTCCTCCAACCGTTTCGCCACCAGCGAGGGCCCGGATGCGAGCGCCAGAGCGCCTTCGAGCAGCGGCTTCGACGGGTCGGCAATCACCTTATCCGGGTCGAACGCCCACGTGCTGCCGATGCCGGCGCACTCTTCGCAGGCGCCGTACGGGCTGTTGAAGGAAAACGACCGGGGCTCGAGCTCGGGAACGCTGGTGCCGCATTCGACGCAGGCCAGTTTCCGCGAGTAGAGTTTCTCTTCGCCCCCGACCACCGAGATCAGAACCAGGCCGCCCGCCAGCTTCGTCGCCGTCTCAATGGAGGCTTCGAGCCGTTTCTCGATTCCCGGCTTGACGATCAGCCGATCGATAATCACTTCGATCGTATGATTCCGACGCTTGTCGAGATCGACGGCTTCATCGAGCGATCGAATAATGCCGTCGATCCGTGCTTTCACGAAGCCCTGGCGGGCGAGCTTCTCCAGCTCCTTGCGAAACTCCCCTTTCCGTCCGCGGACGATGGGAGCCATAACGAGAATGCGATCGTCGGGTTCGAGCGAGATCACGTTCTTCAGAATCTGTTCGGTCGTCTGGCGTGAGATCTCGCTGCCGCACACGGGGCAGTGGGCGACCCCGATGGAAGAAAAAAGGAGCCTCAAATAATCGTAAATTTCCGTGATTGTGCCGACAGTACTTCTGGGACTCCTGCCCGTGGTCTTCTGATCGATCGAAATGGAAGGACTCAGTCCGTCGATCGAGTCCACATCCGGCCGTTCCATCTGATCGAGGAACTGGCGGGCGAAGGTGGAAAGTGTTTCCACGTACCTCCGCTGGCCTTCCGCGTAAATGGTGTCGAAGGCGAGGGATGACTTGCCCGAGCCGCTCAGTCCCGTGATTACAGTGAGCGAGTTGCGCGGAATGCGCACACTGATATTTCGAAGATTGTGCTGGCGGGCGCCCGATACTGTAATATGATCTAGCATTCGGGGCTATTTACCGAATTCAGAACGTTATCGCCGGCTGACAACACGTGTCTTTCAGAGGAGCGCACCCGACTTGTCCGGTATGCAGGAAGCCTTACGCTCGCAAGAGCAGGGGATACATTGGCAGGATTTTTCGTGTAGCTGCGTTTCACTGTACTACCTGTGGCCGGAATCTGTATTATTACCGCTCGGTGTTTGCGATTCTCAGTCTGTATGTGTTCTGCCCGCGTTGTGGCGGTTATGAGCTCAGCAGGCTCAGAAAGACGGACCAGATCGATCCGATGAGCCGGAACCCCGTCCGGTTTCTACTTTACCTCCTGCGCTTCCCTCTTTATTATTGCGGGCTGTGCCGGCTGCAGTTTGCGGACTGGCGCAACCGGCATCCCGATTTCCGGCGGCAGAATTCGAGGCAGGCGGTCTCCTGAGCATCCGGTTCGAAGCAGCGCCGGGCGACCGGGGCAAGCGCCTCGACGCGTTCCTTCACGAGAAACTTCCGGAGCACAGCCGTTCCCGTCTGCAGAGCTGGGTGCGCGAGGGGCGGGTCGTGGTGAACGGCCAGACGGCCAAAGCTTCGCTCACCATTCGCGGCGGGGAAACGGTCGAGGTGGAGCCGGGCGAACTCCCGCCGCTCAAGGCCGAGGCCGAGGACATTCCTCTCACGGTTCTCTACGAGGACGCCTCGGTGGTGGCGATCGACAAGCCCGCGGGCATGGTGGTCCACGCGGGCGCGGGGATTCATCGCGGAACGGTCGCCAATGCGCTCGTGCATCGCTTCGGGGCGCTCTCGACGGTGGGCGGCGAGCTGCGGCCCGGGATTGTCCACCGGCTCGACCGTTTCACGAGCGGCGTGCTGCTGGTGGCGAAGACAGACGCGGCGCACCGCGATCTGGCAACGCAGTTTGCTTCGCGTGAAGTGGAGAAGACCTACCTGGCGCTGGTGGAAGGCGCCATGACCGGGCATGGCAGGATTACGAAGCCGATCACACGCGATCCCGGGAACCGCGCGCGCATGACGGCGCGGCTGGAAACCGGCCGGAGCGCGCTCACCGACTGGGAGGCGAAGCAACACCATCCCGGCTTCACCTTCCTCGAAATCCGCATCGGAACCGGCCGCACGCATCAGATTCGCGCCCACATGGCGGCCATCGGACACCCGGTCGCGGGAGACCGGCTGTACGGCGCAAAAGCCTCGCCGTTCCATCGCTACTTCCTGCACGCGCACCGGCTTTCCTTCCGCAGCCCCGCGACCGGGGAACGCGTCACGGTCGAGTCGCCGCTGCCCGCCGGACTTGTGGAATGGAGGAAGTCGATAGAATAAGGCAGATATGAAATGGCAGCACGTAACGGGTTCCTGCGCGGTGATTTGTCTGGCTCTGACGCTTTCGGGTCAGAACCCTCCCGCCCAGACCACGCCTGAATCCGGCGAAGGGACGCGCATCGTTCTCGACGTCACCCGCGTCAACCTTCTGTTCACCGTGACGGACAAGAAGGGCCGGTTCATCACGGACCTCAACAAGGACGATTTCGAGGTGATCGAGAACAAGAAGCAGCAGACCATCCAGCAGTTCACGGCCGAATCGGATCTGCCGCTGCGCCTTGCCCTGCTGGTGGACACGAGCAACAGTATCCGCGACCAGTTCCGCTTCGAGCAGCAGGCCGCGATCCGCTTCATGCAGGCCGTGATGCGGCCGAGACAGGACCGCATGATGCTGGTCAGCTTCGATACGGCGGCGGAACTGGTGAGCGACCTGACCGACGATATGCGCGCGCTCGAACAGGGTGTGCAGCGCATGCGGCCCGGCGGCGGGACGTCTTTCTACGACGCCATCTACTTCGCCTGCAAGGACAAGCTCATGATGGATCAGCCGCGCGACAAGTTCCGGCGCGCCATGATCGTGATCAGCGACGGCGAAGACACGCAGAGCCGCGTCTCGCGGGATCAGGCGCTCGAGATGGCCCAGAAGGCCGACGTGGTGATCTACGCGATCTCGACCGACATCAAGCGGGACGACACCGACGGCGACAAGGTGCTGCGTTATCTGACGGAAGAAACCGGCGGGCAGGCGTTTTTCCCGTTCAAGATCGAGGATCTGGATCAGAACTTCGAGAACATCGCCAACGAACTGCGCCACCAGTACAACGTCTTCTACCGGCCGGAGCCGCTCAAAACCGATGGCCTGTACCATCCGGTGACGGTGCGGACGAAGAACCGCAAGGACCTGGTGGTTCGGGCGCGCAAAGGCTATTACGCGCCGAAGTTTTAGAGCGGCGTCCAGGGGCGCGTTTCCGTGCCCACGCGCACCGGGTGCGTTTCCACTTGATCCGGCGCAAGCGAGAGCAGATGAGGCTTGATGGCGATCAGGATCTGGCTGTCCTGCTTCTGCAACGTCGTCTGTTTGAAGAGATTGCCGAGGAAGGGAATCTGCGCGAGACCCCAGAAACCGCCCACGGCTTTTGACTCCGAGGGATTGATCAGGCCGGCGATCACGGCCCATTCGTTGTCGCGAAGACGGACCGTTGTGGTGAGCTGACGGCGGCCGATGACCGGGATTCCGTTCACGGAATCGCCGGTCAGGAGCTGATAACTGGTATCGACGGCCAGCGTGACTTCGCCGAAGCCGTGAATGCTGGGCGTCACCTTGAGCTGCACGCCGAGATCCTGGTACTGGAAGACCGGCGGCGGCGCATAGGTGGTGCCGGTTGTGACCGTGGTTTGTCCGGCGAACTGCTGGGTGATGATGGGATACCGCTCGCCCACGTGGAACGTGGCGGGCTGGCCGTTCACGGCGCGGGCCTGCGCGCGGAAGAGTGTCGTGGCCGACGAGAGCGTTTCGTTGAACAGCGCCTGCACCTGCGCCACGCTCAGGCCGATGAGCGTTTTTCCGTTGCCGAAGGTCACCAGGTTGGCGACGCCCGCCGGGGCCGCGGTCTGGTTGTGCAGGATGTTGCCGAGCGCGACCGCCTGAAAGCTGTTGGTGACGTTGAAGCCGTAATTGATGAGGTCGGAATCGGAGACTTCGAGGAACTCGATGTCGACCAGCACCTCGGGCCGCCACGAGAACAACTGGTTGAGGAGATCCTGCGCCGGCGCGACGCGGGAGATGCGGTCGCGCAGCACGATCGTGTTATCGACGTTATCGACGGCGACCTTTTCCACGTTGAAAGCCTGACGGACCACCTGCATGACTTCGGTGAGTTCCTGCGACGTGGTGGCCTGCGGGATCGGGACGGATACCGAGACCGTTTGCTCGATGGCGTTGCGTTTCGTGGGATTGTCCTGCGCGACGAGGAGCAGATGCGCGGTGAGCGGCGTGACAAAGGAACCGGTGACGGCTTCGAGGTCGTGGATGGCTTCGCGGTAGTCAGCAGCCGTGAGGCGGAAGCGGTAGCTGGGGCCGTCCGTGGGGTATTCGGAATCGTAGACGGCGGCGAGCGAGAAGTGCTGGGCCAGCTGATCAAAGAGAGTGCGGGCGTTGCCGGAAAGATCGAAATCCTGGCGGCCTGAGCGCACCATCAGGACGGGCGGCTCCTGGGGCTGGCGGGCGGCGGCGAACTCGCGGGCGGTGAGGCTGTCGAAGTGCTCCGGGGGTTCGGTGATGGCGGGCGCGGTCCGGTTGCGCGCGGCCTCGCGGTCGGCGGCGGCCTGCATCGATTTCATCAGCGAGGTGTACTTGCGCGGCAGGATGGCGGCGGCCTCGGACGAGAGGATGAAGGCTTCCGAATCGTGGCCGGCTTTGCTCGCCTCCTTTGCCTTGCGGGCCAGCGCCATGGCCGTATCGCGCGGCGAATCCTGCTGCTGGGCGCAGAGGAGAGCGGCGGCCGCGAGCACAGTTGAAATCAGACGCACCGGCATCTGTAACGACTGACGTGCCGGGACGCGTGTCCGTGCATGACAATAAGAGGCTAATGGGCATCAACCAAATGCGCCGGATGGTGGAGGACCCGTACCTTCTCATCGTCCCCGTGCTTCTGCTGGGCCTGACGCTGCTCGTGGGGCTCTTCGTCCGCAGGATTCTGATCTCGACGCTGGGGGCGTGGGCGAAGCGGACGAACAGCCATCTGGGAGACCTGCTCAGCGGGACGTTGCGCGGTTCCATCCTGCTCTGGTTCGCCATTCTCGGGGTGCATCTGGCGACCCAGAGCTCGCGCATTCCGCCACGCTATCTGCACTACATTCCGAAGACCCTCGCGTTCCTGTGGATTCTCTCGCTGACCATCGCGTTCAGCCGCCTTGCCGGGAACGCGGTGCGCTACTACGGGACGCATGTCGCGGGCGATGGCGAGATGCGGGAAGTGGCGAGCCTGACGCAGAAGCTGGCGCAGCTCATCGTGGTGTCGTTCGGGATCGTGCTGATGCTGAAGATCGTCTTCGACATCAACCTGACCCCGGTGCTGGCGACATTGGGTGTGGGCGGTCTCGCGGTGGCGCTGGCCCTGCAGGATACGCTCTCGAACCTGTTCGCCGGATTCTACGTTTCGATTTCCGGGCTGCTGCGCATCGGCGACTACATCAGGCTGAGCACCGGAGAAGAAGGCTACGTGAGCGACATCAACTGGCGCTGTACGACGATTCGCGGGATGACGAACAACATCGTTGTGATTCCGAACAGCAAGCTGGGGCAGGCGATCTATACGAACTACTGTCTGCCGGACAAGCGGACCGATCTTTCGTTTTCGATCGGCGTGGCGGTGGACTCGGACGTGGACCGCGTGGAAGAGATTCTGCTCGAAGAAACGATTGCCGCGAGCAGGCAGATTCCGGGAATGGTTTCGGACCCGCAGCCGTACATCCGGTTCGTTCCGGGGCCGTCGGCTTTCTCGCTGGTGTACGAGATCAATTTCAGCGCGAGCGAGTTTGGCGTGCAGGGGCAGGTGCAGAGCGAACTGCGCAAGCGGATCTTCAAGCGGCTGAGGAAGGAAGGCATCGTGATCCCTTACCCGACCAGCATGGTGATCAGTGAACCGCGCGCCGGCGCCTGAGCTGGTTGCCGCGCTCGCGGGCCGGAAGCCGGCGAAGGCGCTCGATCTCGCCTGCGGGGCCGGGCGGCATACGGTCTGGCTGCGGGAGCGCGGATGGGAAGTTACCGCGGTTGACCGTTCGGGCGAATTTCCGGGCACGGTTCAGGCGGATCTCGAACTCGGCGAGTTTGTGATCGAACCGGAAGCCTGGGACCTGATCGTCTGCTGGCTCTACTGGCAGCCGAATCTCGTGCCGGCGATCGCGCGGGGCGTGCGGCCGGGCGGTGTTGTCGCGATGGCGGGCAAAACCAGCGGGCGCTTTGCGGTAGGGCTCCATGAAATGCGCGCGGGATTTCCGGGCTGGCGCGAACTGGCCTCAGGCGAGAACGAGGTCCGCTGCTTCCTGATTGTCGAAAAACCGGTCGACTAGTTCGAGGATGCGGCTGGCTTCGTTTGCCTGGTAGATGGAAGCGCGCAGGTGGGCGCCGCCGCGGACGCCGTGCGTGAAATACGTGGCGAACTGCTTCATCTTGCCGACCGAATCGTCTTCGCCGCGCTCGAGCAGCATCGAGTAATAGCGGCGCATGATTTCGTAACGGCCCTGATGGGTCGGATGCTCGTAAGTTCCCGTGGCGAGATACTGCCCGATCTGCCGGAAGATCCAGGGATTGGAGGCAGCGGTGCGGCCGATCATGACGGCGTCGCAGCCGGTTTCCCTCACCATGCGGACGGCGTCTTCGGGAGTGACGATATCGCCGTTGCCGATCACCGGAATCTTCACTGCGGCCTTGACGGCGGCGATGCGGGCCCAGTCGGCTTTGCCGGAATAACCCTGTTCGCGCGTGCGCGGATGGAGAGCGATGGCGTCGAGGCCGCAGTCTTCGGCGATGCGGGCCATCTCGACCATCACGAGTTCGCGGTCGCTCCAGCCGGCGCGGAATTTGCAGGTGAAGGGAATCGAGATGGCTTTGCGGACCGTGCGCAGCAGCGTTTCGACGAGCGGCAGATCGCGCAGCAGGCCCGAGCCGCCGTTGCACTTGACGACCTTGTTGACCGGGCAGCCGAAGTTGATATCGAGAATGTCGAAGCCGAGATCCTCGCAGACGCGGGCGGCGCCGGCCATGATTTCAGGATCGGAGCCGAAGAGCTGCGCCGAGATCGGGTGCTCTTCGGGCTCGAAAGCGAGATAGCGTTCGATGGTGCGGGTCGGCTTCTTCGCGTTCATGGCCGCGCTGACGCCGTGCGAACTGGTGAACTCGGTCATGATGAGACCGCACCCGCCGAGGCCGCGGATAAAGCGCCGGAAAACCGTATCGGTGACGCCAGCCATGGGCGCCAGAACGGTGGCAGGCGCGATCGAAATGTTGCCGATCGCCAGTTTTCCGGGGAAATTCACACTTTCAGTGTAGCGATCCGGCTGCTGCAATCCGATGGTAGACTGAGCTCAACGAACGGGGTCAGGTTTTCAGTCGATGAGCCGCATCCTGATTCCGTGCCTGCTCGCCCTGTCTTCCCTGAGCGCTTTCGCTCAGACGTACACGATTTCGAGGCTCGCCGGCGGCCCGTTTCAGTTCCCCGCCAGCCTGACCGGAGCCACGATCCCGATGCTCTCGCCTTCGCGGGTTGCGGTCGAACCATCCGGCAATATAGTCTTCACGGATTCGAACTACGGCGCGGTGCTGCGGCTCAATACCGCGACTGGCGCAGTCGCGCTGGTTGCCGGGGGAAAGACCGGGAGCGCGGCGCAGCCAGACCCATTTCCCCAAACGCCTTCTTCCGGGCCGGCCGGCAGCCTCGTACTGGCCGATCCTCTCGGCGTCGCGGTTGATCAGGCGGACAACATCTACGTCTGCGATTACGGGAACTACCGGGTAGTGGAGATTTCCGGCGGCGCTTTCACGACTCTGGCGGGCCCCACGGCGCCGGGCGCGCAGTACCCGATTCGCTGCGACGGCGTGGCGGTGGACGCATCAGGCAACGTCTATTTTGCCGACTCGAGTAACGACGTTGTCTGGGCCGTATCCGGCGGAGCCGTGAGCGTCTTTGCGGGAAGCGGCCCGTCAAAGGAACCAATTACGACCGGCATGAGCATCGGTGACAACGGCCCTGCTTTGCAGGCGGTCCTGCGGCTGGCCGCTCCCGCAGGCGTGGCCAGCGTCGCAGTGGATGGATCCGGCAACGTTTACATCGGCGACGCCGGCAACCAGCGGGTACGCAAAGTATCCGGCGGGACGATCACGACAGTGGCTGGCGGCGGCACAATGACGCCGGGAGACGGCGGCCCCGCCACGAGCGCTCAGTTCAGCGGACAAATCGCAGGGGTAGCGGTCGATCCAGCGGGCAATTTGTATGTTGCAGAGAATGGCGGCCGCATCCAGGAAGTTTCAGGCGGCGTGATCAACACAATCGCGGGTGCAGGAACCATGGTCCCGGGAGATGGCGGCCCGGCAGTGAGCGCCAATCTGGGCACGGACCTTTCGCAGCCGTTCGGTCTGGCCGCCGACTCTTCGGGCAGTCTTTATGTGGCGTCGCCGTCTCGTATACGGAGGATCTCGGCCGGGCAGCTCTCCACGCTCGCGGGCGGCGCGGCAGCGACTACTTCCGGCTCGAGCGCTATGGTCGCATGGCCGGCTTCGATCGCGATCGACCCGGAGGGAAATCTCTATTCGGCCGCAGCCGGATTCAGTGGGCCTGGCTGGTTCGGGCTGCAGAAGATTGCCAACGGCGTGGTCACCGCTGTCGCCGGCGACGGTATTGAGCCCTCTTTTATCGGGGTCTCTCCGGTTCCGTCGTCCGGTGCGCCCGCGACCAGCGTGCCGATTGAACCCACCGGCATCGTCTCCGATGTTGCCAGCAACATATACATCGCGGACCGCGCGCATCGACAGGTTTTGAAGTTCTCGGGCGGCACCGTCTCCGTGGCCGCCGGGACCGGGGGCTCCGGAAACACCGGCGACGGCGGACCGGCCACCAGCGCCACAATGGAGGACCCGGGCGGGATCGCCATCGACTCCAGCGGCAGCATCTATTTCTCTGACAGCTTTTTCCACACGGTCCGGAAGATCTCAGGCGGAATCATCACGACCGTCGCCGGGATGGGAGGCGAGCAAGGCTACAGTGGCGATGGCGGGCCTGCGACGGCGGCGCGGTTGAATCAGCCGACGGGGGTCGCTCTGGACGCCGCGGGCAATCTCTTCATTCTCGATTACGGCAATCAGGTTGTCCGGAAGGTGTCCAGCGGCACGATTTCGACAGTCGCTGGCGGCGGATCGCCGGATGTGCTCTATGCGGATAATATTCCGGCCACGTCCGCGTATCTTTCCCGGCCCGCCGGCATCGCCCTCGGCCCAGCGGGCAACCTCTATATCGCGGATACGGGCTGGAACCGCGTTCAGAGAGTTTCGGGCGGAATCATCACAACGATCGCGGGTAATGGCAACTGTTGCGATTCGGGCGACGGCGGGCTTGCGACTGCCGCTGCGATCGAACCGGAATCACTCGCCTTCGACAGCAAAGGCAACCTCTATGTCGGATCGCTCGACGCGTTCACGCAGCCCGCACAGGGAGTGATCCGCGTTCTGACGCCGGTCCCGCTTGCTGTTAGGGGGCCACCGGCCGAGCCACCGGGCGCCGTCGGATTGCCGTATTACGGTACGGCTCCGGGTGCGACGGGCGGCGTTCCTCCTTACACATGGTCGGCGAGCGGTCTTCCCGCGGGCATGACTCTGAGCAGTGGTGGCATCCTTGGCGGCACGCCTTCCGCCCCGGGTATATCGAGCGTCACTTTCACCGTCACCGATTCACTCGGCGCGACAGCCGTCACAAACCTTTCCCTCGAAATCGACAGCGCGACGCCAATTGCAGGACTGCAGAACGCGGCCAGTTTTGCATCCGGAGCCGTCGCACCTGGCGAGATGATCGTTATCTATGGCACGGGGATCGGTCCGGGTTCGCTTGCCCTGGCCGACGCGAGTTCAGGTTCGTTCCCGGTGGGTGTCGCCGGAACGCAGGTGCTTTTCAATGGCATCGCCGCCCCGATGATTTATTCGTCGAGCAGCCAGATTGCCGCCATCGTGCCATTCGAAATGGCGGGCCTCACCACGGCTGAGGTCCTGGTAACTTATCAGGGCAAGGCGATCGAGGCGGGGATGGTCAGTTTCGTGCCAGCCGCTCCCTCGATTTTCACGGGAGGTTCCGGCACCGGTCAGGCGGCGGCACTCAACCAGGACAACAGTTACAACAATTCGTCCACCCCGGCCGCCCAGGGCAGCGTGGTGACCCTGTATCTGACCGGCGGTGGCCAGATGAATCCCGGTGGTGTCGACGGACTCATCCGCACGGCAGCACCATTCCCGGCTCTGACACAGAATGTCACGGCGACAATAGGCGGCCAACCCGCGACGATCGCCTGGATCGGCCAGGCGCCGGATCTCGTTGACGGTGTGCTGCAGCTCAACGTATATGTGCCGCAGGGAGTGACCGGGAACGTGCCCGTTTCAGTCGCTATCGGCAACGTGACAACGCAAGCCGGGGTCACCATCGCGGTTCGGCAGAGCGGCGCTAATTGGAAGGGTATCGGAGTACGGTGAAGTTCACCAGCTGAACCGTATCGGCGGTTGAAGAACCGACGGATGCGGCGAGCGAAACTTCCACGCCGTTCTGCGCGGGGACGCTCAACACCGCGGGCAGAAATTGCAGCACCGTGCCCCAGCTCTCTTCAGTGAGCAGCGCGCCGCTGGCGCCGATGGCGGCATCGACGTCGCCGACCAGCGCGGAATCGGTCACGCCGCCGTGGCGCGCGAATGCGAGGGTCGATCCCCAGTTCATCCGGACGTCGAAGCCGGTGGAGCTTCCGTTGTGCCGGAAGGTGAAGCGGACTTCGATGCGGTCGCCGGTGCGCAGCTGCGAGGCGGGAATATCGCAGGAACCGAGCGTCGTCCAGAGTCCGAGGCCGGTGGTGATGCCGGGCGCGTTGCAGAGAACCTGCGCGGAGGTTGCAGTGCGGACGGCGGCGGACAGAGGGGCTGCTCCGGAAGTGCCCGCTGATGCCGGGTCGACGCGATAGGAAGCAGTGAGCGTATCGCCCGGCTGCGGCATGGCGCCGGCGGCGAAGGCGATGGTCGAACCGGTGAGCGTGTAATCGAACCCGACGGTCTGATAGAGGCCGTTGCGATAGAGCGCGAGGCTCGTGCCGCTCGGCGTGTTGGCCAGCGTGAAGGTGGCATTGACACCGTCGAGAGTGCCCCCGGGCGTCTCCGCGTCAACGAACGTCGGCGCGCCGCAGGGGCCGGTGGTGCCATCAACCATCACACAGTCGCCCACCTGACCGACCGCGGTCTCGAGCACGCCGTTGTTATCGACGATGGCGACGGCATTCGAACCGAAGGCGGAGCCTTTGGTCGGGCGAATCGCGAGATCGGAAACGAGGCCGGTCACGTCGGATTCCGGTATGGGAAGAGTCGTGTTCGGCGAAGCGGATGTCGTTGTGCTGGTGTTCAGCACTCCTCCGGTGCGGACCTGGCGCACGGTGAGAGGGGTCGAGGTCACAGGCACCGTCCAGGTTTCCGTGTACTGCTGATTGCCGCCGGACTGGTAGGTGACCGTGTAATAGTTGGCCGGCGGCGTTGCCGTTGCATTGGGCGTGAGCTCGACGAGCAGATTGCCGTTGACGACCGGGACCGTTTTGCTTTGCTGGACGATGGTGTTGCCGTTGCCGGCGTCGAACGTGTTCCACTGGATGGTCAGGGTTCCGTTGAAGCGCGTGCCATCGGCCGTGAACAGAGTGTCCTGAATGGTTGTGAGCCCGGTCTGGCTCCAGCCTGGCGCGCACAGCACCGATGCGCACAACGCGGCGAGCGCGAGAAATTTTTTGCCTGCTGGCATGAATGCCTCCACGCCGAAACGAATACCATCGGGAGTGGAAAAACCGGGACGCCGCGAACCGCCCGATTCGCGCTAACCGGAAGAGAAAACGGGACTTGAAAAAATTTACGGGTTCTGTGACCGATACAGCCCGTGTTCGCGAATGTAGCGCAGCACGGGCGCGGGGACAGGCACGCTGGGGGCATGCGCCATGAGGCTGGCGCGGACGGCGGATGACGAGACCGGGGAAGAGAGCGTGGGCAGTTCGTGCACGGTCGCGCCCGGCGGCGCCGTGCAAAACGAACCGGGCCGCGCTACGACGATGAACTCGACGCGGCGCACCAGTTCTTCCCAGCGATGCCACTTTCTGATATCGGCAAAGGCATCGGCGCCAACGATGAAGCTGAGCGGTCCCGTTCCGCCGCGCATCAGCGCCTCGACGGTCAGGATGGAATAGCTGCGGCTGCCGCCGTGAGCGGAAGGATCTTCGACGCGTGAAACTTCGAAGCGCGGATCGCCTTCCGCCGCGACCGCGAGTTCCAGCATGGCGACCCGATCTTCGAAAGACGCCATCGCGCCCGCTTTGAAGGGCGGATTGCCCGCCGGAACGAACAGAACCTTCTTCAGGTGAAAAGTGTCCGCGGCCGCGCGCGCGATGGCGAGGTGAGTATTGTGCACGGGGTCGAACGTTCCGCCGAAGAGCGCCGTCGATGGCGGCACGGGCATCAGCTCCGTTCGATGGTCAGCTTGTTGATTTTTACGTCCTTGTTCGGACGGTCCATCGAATTGCGCGGCACCTTCGAGATCTTCTCGACCACGTCATAGCCTTCCACCACTTCACCGAAAACGGAGTGGCGGTTGTCGAGCCACGGGGTCGCCGCCACGGTGATGAAGAACTGGCTGCCGTTGGTGTTCGGTCCCGCGTTGGCCATGGAGAGCACGCCGGGCTTTGAGTGCCGGAGCTTCGGATGGAATTCATCGGCGAACTGATAGCCGGGGCCGCCGCGGCCAGTGCCCTGCGGGCATCCGCCCTGAATCATGAAATCCGGAATCACGCGATGGAAGATGAGCCCGTCGTAGAACGGTTTGCCGGTCTTCTTCCCTTCGGCCAGATCAGTGAAGTTCTGTACTGTTTTCGGCGCTTCGTCGGCGAACAGCTTCACTTTGAAGCTGCCTTCCGTTGTATCGAACACCGCCCAGGTTTGATTTGCCATTCCCCGATTCTACCGGTGTCACGCCTTTTCAGCAGGACGCGAGCCGTGAGCGCGCGGTTTTCAGGATGACGCGAGCCGTGAGCGCGCGGTTTTCAGGACGACGCGCGCTGTTCGCGCGCCGCGAGAGAGGCCAGTTCGTCGGCGCGATTGTTGTCTTCGTGCGAGGCGTGGCCTCTCGTCCAGCTCCACGCGATGTGGTGCCGCGCGGCCTGCGCATCGAGCTCTTCCCAGAGATCGCGATTCACCACGGGCTTCTTCTGCGACGTCATCCAGTTGCGCTTCTTCCAGTTCGCGATCCAGGACGTGATGCCGTTCTTCACGTATTCGGAATCGGTGACCACCTCCACGCTGCAGCGTTCCTTCAGCATGCGCAGTCCTTCAATCGCGGCGGTGAGCTCCATGCGATTGTTCGTCGTGTGCGGCTCGAAGCCGAAGATTTCCTTTTTGTGACCGCCATAGCGAAGGATCGCCGCCCATCCTCCGCGCCCCGGATTGCCGAGGCATGCACCGTCCGTGATGACCTGAACCTTTTTCACCGAGCTTTCCTGACCCGATCTTCGTTGTACCATTCCGCATCGCTTCCCCCGCCTCGGGACGCGGAGGTGATTCTTAAAACATTTTTAGAATTTTGTGGTGTGTCCAGAACATTTTCAGGTGATAATGTCATTACGGGAGAGTCACACTACGATGGCTACAAAAAAAGCAGCAAAGAAGGCAGTAAAGAAAGCAGCGAAGAAAGCGGCTCCCAAAAAGGCCGCGAAGAAAGCTGCGAAGAAGTAACCTGACTCAGCGGGGCAGGTCTTCGTGCCTGCCCCGGACTCGCCTGCGCCGTTCCTTCCCCGTTCTTCCCGCAACTCCAGACTAGAATCAGAGCCGGGCCCAGTGCAGAAAGCCGATCATCGTCTTTCCGTCGATGATGCGGTTGGACGCGATCATGGCGCGCAGCTCCTTCTTCGTGAACCAGCGCGTCTCGATGCGCTCGTCCTCCATTGGCTCCGCGTCGCCCTGCTCGAGGTCCTTCGCGAGCCAGATGGTCATCGATTCCTCGAGAAAACCGGGACTCGGGTAAAAGTGCACAAGACGCTTCCACCTGCGCGCGCGCAGGCCCGTCTCTTCTTTCAGCTCCCGCCGGGCCGCGGCGAGCGAGGTTTCTCCGTCGTCGATCCTGCCCGCGGGAAGTTCCCACATCCTGCGCTCTGCGGGCAGGCGATACTGCCGGACCAGCATGACGCGATCCCTGTCGTCGACCGCCATCATCACGGCCGAGCCGCTGTGGCGCACGACGCTGCGGTGGATCTCGAAGCCCGTGCGATCGACGGCGCGGTCCTCCGTGACGCGGAAAAGGCTGCAGCGATAGACCTGCTTTGAGGAAACGATTTTCATAACTGGATTCCGGGTGTTAGTGTCCGGCGGCGGCCGGCCTGAGGAAGGCGTCGACGGTTTCGAAGGTTCCGACCTTCGCCAGCTGGTCGCGGATCTTTGCCGCGTCGCCGACCACCACGACGACGGCTTTATCGGGCGCCATCCATCGCTTCGCGACATCCTGCACTCTGGCCGCATCGACGGCGCTGACGCGGCTCGTGTAGCTCTCGATGTAATCCTTCCCTGCTCCCGCGAGCTTCGCCATGGCGAGCAGATCGGCCAGATTCTGCTGCGTCTCCATGCGCGCGAGAAAAGCCCCGATCGCGGCCGATTTCGCATTCGCGAGTTCGGCGGCATCCACGGGCTCATTCACGATGCGATTCAGCTCCGCCATGGTCTTTTCGAGCACTTCACCCACAATCTCGTTGCGCACGCGCGCGACGGCGGAGAAAGCGCCGGCATCGGCGAGCGCATTCACATCGGTGCGAACTTCATCGCCGGGTTTGAGCGTATCGTGCAGGGCGGCGGCAAGCCGTGATTCCGCATTGCCGCCGACGATGGCGGAGGCAATCTGCAGCGGGAGCGTATCCGCATTCGCGAAAGAAGGGCTGGTGCGGCCGATTCGAATCTCCGCCTGCGCCGTGCCGGGACGGTCGACCACCAGCAGGCGGCCCTTCGGCTCGATGGGCTTCGGCGGGACGTAGGGCGGCGGCTTCGTCTCTGACCACGAGCCGAAGACGTACGTGAGAGCCTTCATCAGATCGGCCTGGGCGGGCAGCGCGCCCGCCATGATGAGCGTCGTGTTGCCGGGAACGAAGACCAGGCCGCGATAATCCGAGATCGCCTGGCGATCGAGCAAATCCATCGCCTGCGGAGCGGGGTCGCCGGCGCCATAATGACCGGGACCGAAGATGGCGAGGCTCAGAACCCTGGCGGCGATCGCGCCCGGCTGGGCGGCTTCGTTGCGCAGTGCCTGTGCCCGCGCGCGGCGGTACGCGTCGACCTCCTGCTCGGGGAACTCCACGCCGCGCAGAATGTCGGAGACGAGAATGAGCAGGCTGCCGGTGCTTTCCTTGAGCGCGGTGGCTTCGATGGCGATGGAATCCGGCCGCGCGGTTGCGGTCATCACGCCGCCGATGCTGTCGAGATCTTCGGTGAATTGTCTGGCCGAGCGTGAAGACGTCCCCCGGAGCAGCAGGCTTGCGAATGCCGAGGAGATGCCGGGCATGTCCTTCGGATCGCGCTTGCTGCCGCCGGCGAAGACGAGCCGAGCGGTGATGAGCGGGAAGCGCTCGTCCTGCACCAGGATCACGGTCATGCCGTTCGGAAGCGTGGTCTCGGAGTAGCCGGGAATTTTAAACGGCCGCACCGGCGCGGGCGCGGGTCTCGCGCTGTCGGGCGTCTGAGCGCCGAGCAGCGCGGCAAGGAACGTGAGAAAGATCAACCGCCGCGTCATCATTTTCCCGTCTTCGAATCGGATTTCGGCTCGGCGCGCGGCGGCGTGCGCGGCGCGGGAGCGATCAGGAGAACATCGCGCCGCGCGGCGGTGAGGCCTCGCCGCGCCATCTGCTGCACGTCGCCGGGGCTGACCGCGAGCATGCCGAGGAAATCGTCGTCAATCATCCCGAGCTTGCCATCGAGCAGTTCGTACTCTCCGAGCACCCTGGCGCGTTCGACCGCGTTCTGGATCTGGGAGATGCGCCTCACGCGCAGCGCCGCTTTGATGCGAGGCAACTCGCCGTTCACGCCGCGAATCGCCATATCCTCGATTTCCTGCTGGATCTCATTCACGATGAGTTCGGGGCGCAGGCCCGGGCGATAGTAGGCGAGAATGCCGTATTCGGCCGGATTCGGCGAGCCGGGCGCGTCCTCGAACGGAAAGCCGATACCGGACTGGAACTGCAGGATCGATTGCCTGCCCTGTACCAGGTTCGCCGGAATCCGCGCAGTCTGCCCTTTTGTGAGAACCGCGTCCACCATCTGCATCGCATACCAGGCAGCACTGTGGCGTTCCGGCGCAAGCCAGCCGACAACCACCGCCGGCAGGCCGATATGGCTGTCCTGAAACACCTGCCCTTTGCCGGGCCGCAGCTGCTCGGCAAGATCGGGCTTCTGCGGCGGGGGTTGCGAAGGGATCGGACCAAAATACTGGTCCACCAGCTTCTTCGCATCAGGGGTCTGAAAGTCTCCGGCGAGAACCAGCACGGCGTTGTTGGGCGCGTACCAGGTCCGGTAGAACTTCGTCACCTCTTCGACCGTGGCGGTGGCAATGTTATCGCCGCTGATGTAGGAATGCGAGTTCTGCGGATTGGCGAAAACGAGCGCCGGCCAGACTTCGAGGATGGCCTGGTTGTAGCCGGTGAGCGTGGTGGCGCGTTCGTCGCGGAGAGCGTCGAGCCGTTCCTTCAGGGTTTCGGGAGTGATCGCGAGATTGTGCATGCGGCCCGCTTCCATCCAGAGCATGGGGGCCAGCAGATGGGACGGAATGAGGTCGGTGTAAAGGGAGTAGCCGGGACGCGCCCCGCCGTCGATCTGGCCTCCGTTCGACCGGACGAACTTCGTGATCTCGCCTTTCGCCGCATTGGCCGGCGCCGCTTCCATCAGATGCTCGAGAAGGTGCGCGTAGCCGAAATGGGCCTTGTCCTCGGCGCGCGTCCCGCCGTCATAAAGGATGGCGAGGGCAACCACGGGGACCGCGTTGTCGCGCGAGAAAACGACGCGCAGGCCGTTGGCGAGCGTGTACTCTTCGTGGGGAATGTTGAGCTTGTAGTCCGGGGCGGCGGGCGCGGCCTGGCCGGTTCTGGGTGCGGCAGGCCTGGGCGCCGCGGGGGCCGGGGTTGCCGGCTTCGGCGGGGTGGACTGTTGTGTCCCAAGCGGGGCCACGGTTCTCGGGGTGAACTGCGGCGGGGCGGGCGGCGGCTGCTGTGCGAAGAGAGGCGCAGCCAGCAGCGCGAGGAAGGCGATGAGCTTCATGCCGCCACGTGACTCCTTTTCGCGAGTGCCTGCCCGAAGGCGGAAAGGGAGCGGGTGTTCATCACGTCGGCCGCTTCCAGTCCGCCGCGGCGCGCGGTGAGAATGCCATAACGCATGTTCTCGAGGTGACTGGGATGATGGGCATCCGTGGACACGATAAACTTCGCGCCTTTCGCTTTCGCGGCCCGAATATGCGCCGCATTCAGATCGAGCCTCTCAGGACTTGAGTTTACTTCGAGCCAGACGCCCCTCCGGATAGCCTCGCCGACGACACGGTCATAGTCGAACTGGAAGGGCTCGCGATGGAGCAGCAGGCGGCCGGTCGGATGGCCCAGCGCGGTGAGATGCGGGCATTCGAGAGCTTTGAGCAGCCGGTCGGTCATGGCGGCCGGTTCGAGGTTCATGTGGCTGTGCACGCTGGCCACCACGATATCCAGCTCCGCCAGTGCATCTTCCGCCAGATCCATGGCGCCGTCGCGCCGGATGTCGCATTCCAGGCCCGAAAGAATGCGAATGCCGAGCCCGTCTTTGTTCAGTTGACGCACGTGCCTGGCAAATTCCACCGCACGCTGCTCGTCCAGGCCATTCGCCATGGCGAGCGCCTTCGAATGGTCCGTAATCGCGATGTACTCGTACCCCAACGCGCGCGCCGCTTCGGCCATTTCTTCGAGCGTGGCCCGGCCGTCGGTCTCGGTGGTGTGCATGTGCAGATCGCCGCGGATATCCGCGAGCTCCACCAGTTTCGGCAAACGGCCCTCCAGCGCCGCTTCGATCTCGCCGCAATTTTCGCGCAACTCCGGCGGAATCCAGCGCAGCCCGAGTTCGGCGTAGACCTGCTCCTCGGTTTCACCGGCCACGCGCTTCTCGTCCTCCACCCGGAACAATCCGTACTCATTGAGCGTCAAGCCGAGCTTAAGAGCCCGGCTGCGCAAAACAATGTTGTGCTCCTTGCTCCCGGTAAAATACTGCATGGCCGCGCCGTAGCTTTCTTTGGGCAAAGCCCGAAGATCCACTTGCAAGCCTTCCAGACCATATTGAATGCTGGCTTTATTCGCGCCCTTCCCGAGCACTGCGTGGGCTTTGGGGTGCGCAACAAATCGCTCCAGAGCCTCCGGCGCGCCCGTGCCCGTGACCAACAAATCCAGATCGCCGATGGTCTCCTTACCGCGCCGCAGACTGCCCGCCGCGGCGATCTGATCCAACCCGCCGGTCTCGGCGAGGTATGGAATCAATTCGTCCGCGGCTTTCTTGCCGAAACTTAACAGAAATCTCCCGGCGCGTTGCCGATACTGCGCGATCGACTTAAGCACCTTCTCTTCGAGTTTGGCGCCCATGCGCGGCAGCTCGCGCAGTTTTTGTTCCTTGCAGATTCGTTCCAGGTCGTCGATGTTTGCGACTTTGTAGTGCTCCCACAGCAGCGCGACGCCTTTGGAGCCGAGTCCTTGAATACGCAGCAGCTCCAGCAGCGTCGCCGGGTATTTCTGAAGCAACACGTCGCGCTTTTCAAAAGATCCACGCTCGGCGATTTCATGCAAAACGGTTGCGATGCCCTTGCCGATGCCGGGAATCTCTGTAACGTTGCGCTCCGGATTGCGCAGGATGTCCTCGATGCGCTCCGGATAGCTCTCAATCGTGGATGCGGCGTTGCGATAACTGCGGATGCGAAAGCCGTCCTCGGCGCCGATCTCCATCAGGTCCGCAACTTCGGAGAGTAGCCGCGCAATCTCACGATTTTCCATGCGTCCTCGAAATCGTATCCAGCAAGTGCGGCTCCACGTGCACCAGCACGTCGGCCACCCAATCCAGCTTCTCCCGA